>JAFDBU010000273.1 GCA_019313095.1 Deltaproteobacteria bacterium
AGCATTTCTTCCATGGTTACGGGCACCGTGGAATTATAGCCGAGCAGAACATTGCCTAAAGAATCTCCAACAAGAACTATATCAATACCCGCAGCATCTATCAGGGCAGCAAAGCTGGCATCATAGGCGGTGAGCATGGAAATTTTCTCACCGTTTTTCTTCATTGTGATGAAATCCTGAATCGTGGTTTTTCTATCCATGGCAACACCTAAAAATTGAAAATTCAAAATGTAAAATTGAAAATATATGGGAGGATATCCCAACTTTTCTATTTTCAATATGATTATATTGAATTTACTGAATATATAAATACTGGCCGGTAATCGTTTCCCCAGAAGTCACTTCTGTTATATATAAACGGCTGTACGTCAAACCGATAATTTTCCATTTTTCATTTTCAATTTTACATTTAAAACAGTCCCGGCGGTTCCTCTCTCTTGTTAAATTGCCGTCCGAAATGTTCATAGGTCAGCCCGGTGGCCATTCTGCCCCTGGGGGTCCTTATCAAGAAACCCGACTGAATAAGAAAGGGTTCATAGACATCCTCCAGGGTGCTTTTTTCTTCGCTAACTGCTGTGGCCAGGGTTTCAATGCCAATGGGCCCGCCGTCAAATTTATCAATGATGGTAAGAAGGATACGGCGATCCATTTCATCCAGCCCTTTTTTGTCCACGGCAAGCATCTCCAAAGCCCGGTCGGCAACTTCAGCAGTTATGACTTCATGCCCACCCACCTGAGCAAAATCTCGGACTCTTCGCAACAGTCGATTTGCAATCCTGGGGGTTCCCCGTGACCTCTTGCCCAATTCCTTTGCACCTGCCTTATCAATTTTGAGACCAAGTATCTTTGCCGAACGTTCAACAATCTGCACCAGATCGTCCGGCGAATAAAAATCAAGCCGAAGCATTACACCGAACCTGTCTCGCAAAGGAGGCGTTAACAGACCTGTACGGGTTGTTGCCCCCACCAAGGTAAACTGCGGCAGGTCCATTTTTACAGAACGGGCGCCCGGCCCCTGACCGATCACCAGGTCCAACTGGAAATCCTCCATGGCCGGATACAGAATTTCTTCAACCACATGATTCAAGCGGTGGATTTCGTCAATAAAAAGGACATCGCCAGGTTCCAGGCTGGTCAGGATGGCGGCCAGATCACCCTGCCTTTCTATGACCGGCCCTGAGGTCACTTTGATATTCGACTCCATTTCATGCGCAATAATATAAGCCAGCGTGGTCTTGCCGAGCCCCGGAAAACCATGGAATAGCACATGATCAAGAGATTCCTCTCTGCCTTTGGCCGCCTTGATGAATACTTCAAGGTTTTTCTTGACGAGTTCCTGGCCGATGTAGTGCTTGAGTCTCCTGGGCCTTAAATCCTGCTCTACCGTCAGGTCTTCAGTCTCCGGCTGGCCGCTGACAATTCGTTCTTCGTGTATCATGCCAGTGACCTCAGTGTTTCACGGATTAATTGTTCCAGTGGCATTTCATCCAGAGATTCCGGCGAAAAACGTCTTTTCATGGCTGCAAGCGCGATATGGGCCCGGCTCTGCGGATAACCGAGATTAACCAGGGCGGAAACAACATCTCTTTCCTTGCCACCTTCCACTGTGGCGCCTGTCTCAAAATCCGGGAGACCTTCAACCCCGCCTGCAATGACGCCCACTTTATCCTTCAGATCAAGACAGAGCCTTTCAGCGGTTTTTTTGCCAACCCCTGACAGGCCGGTCAACCTTGCAACGTCCTTTGTGGCTATGGCACGGGCCAGGTCTGCCGGTCTGATCCCGGATAGAATGGCTAAGGCAAGTTTAGGCCCTACGCCCGATACATTGATGAGCAGGAGGAACATTTTCTTTTCATCCATATCAGCAAAACCGAAAAGGGTCAGGGCATCCTCCCTCACATGGGTATAGATGTAGAGAAACACCTCTTCACCCTGCTGCGGAAGTTTCTCAATACTGGCTGAAGAAAGGAACACCTCGTATCCCACACCATTAACGAGAATTGTAACTTTCTCCAATGATTTTTGAAAAAGCTCACCTTTCAGGCAGGAAATCATAATTTTCAGGGGTCAAGGGTTCAAAGAAGAAAATTTTAAAACTGAATACCTTCAACTCAAAATCGTTTTATTTCACAACTTTTCCATCAACGATCGTCTGGTTCGCGTAACACATAGCGACAGCCAAAGCATCGGCCGCATCGGCACTTGGCGGTGCGGACAGCTTGAGCAGCACTCGCACCATCTGCTGTACCTGGTACTTATCAGCATTACCATACCCGACTACTGCCTGTTTCACCATCCGCGGCGTATAATCATGCACTGGCAAACCGTTATGAAGGGCTGCCAGGACCGCCACTCCTCTGGCATGCCCCAGTTTGAGGGCCGTTCGCGGGTTGGCGGCGACAAAAACATCCTCAACGGCAGCTACAGTCGGTTTGTGGGTCTCAATTACTTCACACAAACCGTCAAATATGATCTTAAGCCTTTCTGAGAAGGTATATTTATCACTAAGCCTGATAACTCCGCATGTAACATAGTACAGGCGAACCCCTTTTTTTGCTATAACTCCGTAGCCAGTGGCACGTGAACCGGGATCAATACCTAGGATGCGCTGGCTTTCAGTTTTTGCCATTCAACAGTGTTTCAGGTACAGCAGAATGTTAAAAGTGAGATTCTACAGGGTTGATACTTCCAGACTTCGAGCCCCGGAGAATAACATCGCAGTTGATTATATAAATATCAAAAATTAGGACACCGATTCTATGATATCATCAGGAATGTCGAAATTCGCATAGACATTCTGGACATCATCATGGTCTTCCAGACGCTCAAGCAGCGTCAAAATCTGGCCGGCTGTTTTTTCATCAGTAATATCAACTGTATTTTGGGGAACCATTGCCACCGCAGCCTCAATAAATTTGACGCCATCGGCCTCCAGGGCCTCCCGCACATCTTCAAAATCATCTGGAGAGGTTACCACCTGGAAAACATTATCCTCCTCAACAACATCTTCGGCACCTGCTTCCAGTGCCTTTTCCATCAGTTCTTCTTCATTTATGTCTTCTTTATCAACGAGTATGGTGCCCTTTTTGGTAAACATCCAGGAGACACACCCCGACTCGCCGAGGTTGCCGCCGCTTTTACTGAAATAATGGCGGATATCGGCAACTGTCCGATTCTTATTATCGGTCATGCAATCGACCAGGATTGCAACCCCGCCCGGGCCATATCCCTCGTATGTTATCTCCTCGTATACTGCGCCTTCAAGCTCACCGGTTCCTTTCTTGATTGCACGCTCGATATTATCCTTTGGCATGTTTTCCGTTTTGGCCGAAGCAATTGCTGCCCTCAACCTTGGATTACCAACGGGATCGCCACCGCCCATTCGTGCTGCAACGGTTATTTCTTTGATAAGCCTGGTAAAAATTTTACCCCTTTTAGCATCGACGGCACCCTTTTTTCTTTTAATGGTGCTCCATTTGGAATGTCCCGACACGTTTTGTATCCTCCTTCTTCTATAAATTGAAACATTAAACCGTGATAGTCTGTTAGCGGGGAAAAAATTTTTTATTTAAAGGGTTCGAGGAATCAAGGGTATTGATAGTCTTTACCCTCAAAACTTTGAAACCTGGACCTCTTGGCCCTTATCTTTTCAAAAACCCCATTCCCAGGACAAAAACCTCCCGGCTTTCAGTTCTGGAGCTTTTTGGTTTAACGATCTTAACCGTTTTGAAACTCTTTCGCACTGAATCTACAAATTCTTTGAAATCTTCTCCCTCAAAAACCTTGACATAGAAATTGCCCTTGCTTTCAAGCAGTCTGTCTGTCAGTTCAAGAACACGCCGTGCCAGATTGAGAGACTGCTGTTGATCCACCCACTTGTTGCCCGAGGTCCGAGGAGCTATGTCACTCAGAATGACCCGGAAATTCTTCCTGATCTTCTCGATATTTTCAACTATATCATCAGCAGTTATATCATCATGCAGCCAGATGATCTCTGCTGCTTTGGCAATGTTTACCTTGTTGCCATCCTGCAGGTCAACCCCCACAACAAGCCCTTGAGGTCCTGCTGTTTTTGCAGCATAAATTGACCAGCTGCCGGGCTGGCAGCCAAGATCAAGAACAGTATCCCCGTTTTTCAGGAACCGATACTTTTGTTGCGCCTCTTCAAGTTTGTAAACTGAACGGGCAGGATACTTTTCCTTTTTTGCCTTTTTAAAATAGTAGTCTTGAACTTTGCGCACTCTTTTAGCCTATTTGATGAGCCTTTACAAGCAATCTGCATACTGAGCCATAACCAGGTCTTCTCAGCTGCTAACTGTTGACCGCTGATCGCTGATCGTTGTCTTTAATTTTTAATCCCCAAATATCATCAGCATAGTCACGTATAGTCCTGTCCGTGGAAAATTTACCGATTCTGGCAACATTCAGAATTGATTTGTGCCACCAGCTCTTTTTATCACAAAATGCCAGGCTGACCTCATTCTGGCACCGCAGGTAATCCTCAAAATCATTTATGAACATATAAGGATCATCGGGATCCATTAAACTATCAACCAGTATGCGGAATAAGTCCTTGTCCACGTTGCTGAAAAACCCATTCGAGATAGAATCAATGGTGCTCCGTATCTCGTCATTTGATTCATAGATGTCTTTTGGCGTTCGGCTCGGAGTTCTTCTTTCCTTTTCAACCTGATCAGCCGTCATGCCGAAAATAAACATATTTTCCTTCCCAACCTCCTCCCGGATCTCGATATTGGCGCCGTCAAGTGTGCCTATGGTTAGCGCACCGTTCAGGGCGAATTTCATGTTACCGGTACCTGAAGCTTCAGTGCCGGCGGTGGAGATCTGTTCTGAAAGATCGGCTGCCGGTATAATCCTTTCCGCCAATGAAACACCATAGTTCGGTACAAAAATGACCCTAAGTTTGCCTTCTGCCCTGGGATCATTATTGACGACATCCGCCACCGAGGTTATGAGCTTGATAATCAACTTTGCTTTCCAATAGGAGGAAGCGGCTTTACCACTGAAAATGACTGTCCGGGGTGTAACCCGCTTTTCAGGATTATTTATCAACCGATTGTAAAAGCTGATGACATGCAAAACGTTCAACAACTGCCGCTTATAATAATGCAGCCGTTTTACCTGAACATCAAACATGCTGGCAGGATCAATCTTTTCGTCGCATTCCCGGCTGATATATTGGGCCAGTTTTATTTTCCTGTTCATCTTTGCCTGGGCCCATTTTTTCTGGAATCTAGTAACTTCAGCATATGACTCCAGGTTTCGCAAATGATCTAAATTCGTTATCCATGCATCACCAATTGTACCGGTGATAAGATTTGCCAGATCAGGATTGCTTTTTAAAAGCCAGCGTCTCTGCGTAATGCCATTGGTCTTGTTATTAAACCTGGCAGGGTAGATCTCAAAATATCCCTTGAAAATTTTAGTGCGCAGCAGAGAGGAATGCAGTTTAGCAACTCCATTGACAGAATGACTGCCAATGATGGCCAAAGGTGCCATGCGGATCTTTTTTACCGACCCCTCCTCAACCAGTGAGAGTTTTCTCCGCATTTCAACATTGCCGGGAAATTTATTATCCACCTCCTTAAGAAACCGATAATTTATGTCATAAATAATCTCAAGGTGCCTTGGCAGAACCCGACCCAAAACATCTACAGGCCATGTCTCGAGAGCTTCAGGCATCAGGGTATGATTGGTAAAACCAAAAGTGTCAATACAGATCTGCCATGCCTTCTCCCACGCCAGGCCCTCACCATCAATAAAAAGCCTCATAAGCTCAGGAATAGCGATAGCCGGATGGGTATCATTGAGCTGGATGGCTGTATTTTTGCTGAACTGATCAAAGGACGCATTTTTCTTTTTATAGCGCCTGAGGATATCTTGCACGGTTGCGGCCACAAAAAAATACTGCTGCCGCAGACGCAGTTCCTGGCCCTCACGGATATCGTCTGAAGGATAGAGGACCTTGGAAAGGGTTTCGGACTTCACCTTCCGCTGCACCGCGCCGATATAGTCCCCTTTATTGAAATAAGTCAGATCAAGATCCCTGGAAGCCTTTGCAGTCCAGAGCCGCATGTTGTTGACATGATCATTCTTATAACCCGGCACAAGGTAGTCACAGGCCATGGCCATGACAACTTCGGTATCGGTCCACTCAGCTTTCCGGTTGCCGGATCTATCTTCATGATGTTTTACCTGGCCGTAAAAATTTACTGGAAACATGTGATGCGGCCGCTGAAATTCCCAGGGAGTACCGTAGCGCAGCCAATCGTCCGGGTTTTCGACCTGATAGCCGTTATAAAGTTTTTGGTTGAATGTGCCGAATTCATAACGGATGCCGTAACCATATGCCGGAATAGCAAGGGTGGCCATGGAATCCATGAAACAGGCAGCAAGACGCCCTAAACCGCCATTGCCAAGGGCTGCCTCCTCTTCCATTTCACGGATGGCATCAATATCATATCCCAAGGCCTTGAGGGCCTCTGCCGCCTGGTTATAGAATCCCAGGTTAATGAGAGTGTTTCCGAGTGATCGGCCTATAAGAAATTCAAGGGAAAGGTAATATACTCTTTTTCTTTTTTTATCATAATTGCTTCTCTGGGTTTTTATCCAGTTTTCAATCAGTACATCCCTCAATGTATAAGCCAGCGCCTTATACATATCGCGGTCACCAACAAGTACCGGGTCACGTCCCTGGAATATCATGAGGTGATGAAAGATCAGCTTCTTGAGATGATCTATATCAGGCGGCCCCTTAATACCGCAGAAAAAATCCTGTCCATTTTCTTCCAGCATTATTCACCAAGATATTTGTCGCCGGCTGTTTACCACGTAACTTCCCGATCTTCGCAATAATCCCATGCTGGTTGAAAATTGTACAACGGCCCCAGGCAAAAAATCAAATTATTTATGTGATTTCAGATAGTTTTTCACCCAGACCAGCGCCTGATTTCTGTCCAGCACCTCTCCTTCTACCTGGGCACTTTCAAGAGTATCAAAAATTTTCCTGAATACAGGGCCCGGTTCCAGGCCAAAAATTTCTATGAGATCATTTCCTGAAAGCAGCCTTTTAGCCAATGCCGGCTGAATTGTCCGGCGGTATTGGGTTTCAGTATCATGAAACAAGCCGGCTATTTCAGCTTCCATGGCGGGCGGTTTTCCAGCTCCCCTGCTTGCAAGGCTGTCTGCCATGGACAATAGGAAAAGTCCTGGGAATTCTTCGCCGACGGATTTTATCAGCCGCAGATAGGCTTTTGGGGTAATTCCGTTTTTTTTGCGGGCGTTGTTTAAATGAAACGGCCACATATGAACAGAAATCAGGCGCGAAACAAAGTCTTTGTCATCCCTGCTCCACTTGTATCGCTCAGCAATAATAGAAAAAACTCTGGCACCCTCTTTATCGTGATTATAAAAAGTAATACGGCCTTCCCTGTCTTCCCGTATCTTTCGAGTTTCCGGTTTTCCCAGATCATGAAATAAAGCTGCCCATTTCAGCAAGACACATCTTCTTCCTTCCCGCAGATATGCGCCAAGCAATTCCCCATATCCGGAAAAATATCTGGCGGGTTCTTTCTGCACCTTCTCCATATGGTTGAGGGCATCAATCCCATGTGCAAAAACATCCAGGTGATGACTATCAGGCTGCTGCACACCTACCCCCCGGTACAACTCCGGCAGCAGTTCCTCAAGGACACCGTCTTCGTGCATGACTTCTATGACAGTAATCGATTCAGGCGATGCCATTATGGCATCAAGCTCATAGGCAAGTCTTTCTTCTGAGACCAGAAACAAAAGATGAACATGGCTCTGTATCTGCTTTTTGGTGCTCAACTCAATGGTCAATCCAAATGTGGCCATAAATCGGTAAGCCCGGAGAATCCTCAGTGGATCACTGATAAAAGCAGCTTTGGAGGTAGAGCGTAATATTTTATTTTGTAAATCATCTCTGCCGCCTGCCGGGTCTATGATTTCAAGTGGCTCAACTTCGTGCCATGAGCCATTAACCTTCCTCGGAAAGGGGACTGCCAGACTGTTGCAGGTAAAATCCCTTTTCAGCAGATCCTCTTCAAGGGTTTTAGCACCTTCTCGAAATGATGAGAAATCAATGCAGGTTCCTTGCCAAACAACCCTTGCCACGTCATCATCTCTGTCCATGGCAATAAAGGTACCGTCCAGTTTTGCGGCAAGCTGACCGGCCCAGTCAAAACTACTGTCGGCAACTGTAATATCGAGATCCTTTGACTGCAATCCCAAAAACCAGTCGCGAACGGTACCGCCTGATATATAACAGGACGAAGATTTTTCACATGTAAGTTCCGCCACTGCCTGCACAACAGGTTCAGGATACTGGGCCAGTAATTTCCAAACGTTGATTTTCATGCCGGATACTTTTATTTTTGCACTAATCTTTTACAATTTAAACGCAGAGCAATCACAGGCTTTTAAAATAAATGCTCCTTGAAAGCTTTTCTTGCCGGAAATAATTGAATGGTTATATTGCTTTTATCTTTCTCAGTTAGTCAACACATTTTATAAATACTGAAAACAAACGATAAAATACCATGGATTCCCCTTTGCAAAGAACAATACGAATCGGTACGGCAACCGTTG
This sequence comes from Deltaproteobacteria bacterium, assembly GCA_019313095.1. GTDB lineage: Bacteria > Desulfobacterota > Desulfobulbia > Desulfobulbales > BM004 > BM004. The sequence goes on from JAFDBU010000273.1 coordinate 8,632, forward strand.
GTTTACTGGGTCTTGATATTGCTCTCGGCCAGTTGTCCGGCAGGGAGATGACAGAGAATGATGCTGTCGAATTCCTCTACGAACAGGTACAAATGAAAAACTATATCCCTGAGCATGCGGTTATAGAGTACAAACAGGCCCTGCGGAATGAATACAGGCGGTATTTCAATCTGGAAAAGACTGCCGGACAGGGTTTGACGATCCGCGTCTTAGGGCGGCCCTGTGTTACCTGCAATAAGTTAAAAACAATGATCATTGACATCCTGCAGGAAAAAAATGTGGCAGCAGATATTGAAGATGTGCAGGATCTGGATGAAATCTGGCGCTACGGTGTCACTAAAACCCCGGCTCTCATAATCAATGGTAAAGTCAAAAGCGAGGGCATTCAGCCCCCGCGGGTCCAGATTGAAAAGTGGCTGGATGAGGCAATGGCTGAAAGCTGATCGCTGAAAGCAGCGATTTAATCGAGCTGCACCGTCTCAATCTTAACTCTAGCCAGGCCCTGCCTGTAAAACCCCAACTTTTTGGCAGCACCCGAGGAAACGTCAATGATCCTGCCTTTAACAAAAGGACCACGGTCATTCACCCTCACAATCATTGACTTGCCATTATCAAGATTTTTGACCCTGACATGCATCGGCAGCGGCAGATATTTATGCGCTGCCGTGGGTTTCCTGGGATCAAAGGCCTCGCCGTTAGCAGTCATGCTGCCCCCTTTATTACGCTGCGTCTCTCTGCCGTACCATGATGCAACTCCTGTTTCAGAATATTTCAATGCCTCTTCAACCGACATCGGTTTGTAGCGTTTCCCCTTCACAACATACGGTGCATTTTTTACCCTGCCTTTGGCAATGGCCTCTTTGGGAGATATCCCGTCAATGGACTCAATGTCATGAGTCATGGGCCAGTCAAGCGGTGCCAAGACCACCTCAAACGTATACTTGCCAATCTTATAGGCAACCTTGCACGTACCAACTGTAACACCGGCTGCTATTTTGGCCGTTTTATAGGTGGCAACGACGGTACCCTTGGCAATATCATAACTGGTAGAGAAAAAACCGCACCCGACCAATATCATACATACTCCGCTGATACCTGCAAACAGCAGAATCCGGCCTTCCAAGCAACTGTGATATTTACGGAGTAAAGTAAGTGTTTTTGAAATAAAAACTATCATCAATTTCTATATCTGCTTTTGCCAGTAATATATCTGAGATAGAGCCAAACTCCATCATAAAGAAATAACACCCTTCAGCGGCTCTTATACCTGAAGGAGCATGGGATGGGCCACAGCCACCCGACGTTTTTTAAAAGTTGATCGGTTATAATCGATCGGCTTTTAAAAGAGAAGATTATACTTAGTAAAATTGACCAATACAATACTACTGCTTCTTTGTGTGACAGCCACTGCATTTGATCGGGGCATTCTTGCCCTGGACATTAACCTCCTTGTGGCAATCCTTGCACAACTTATGTGCCGCCTTCTTGTAGCTGTTTACTTCAGCATTGCTTATCTCTTTGGTATGGCAATTGGCGCATTTATCAATCACCATGATCTCATCCCTGGCATGATGACAGGCTGTGCATGAATATGTTTCCTGATGCTGACGATGAGGAAAATCAGCCGGTTTGCGTGCCGATTCAGTCTGCAGAACAATTTCGGCTGGTCCTATGCTTACTTCAACACCAAAAGCACTGCCGGTGATAAGTAAAGAAACAAAAGATATAACAGCGACTTTCAGTACCAAATCAACCTTCATTTAAACCTCCATAATGATTTTGATTCCAAAGGTAAAAAATCGTGAAAATGTAATCCTTTAAAACAGCGGTGATACATATTAAGTATCAGGCAATGTCAAGCCCGGCACACATAAAAAATCAGGCAGCGGAGCTGTTTTTCTCCTGATCCTCAACGTATTGTCTCAGAGCCCTGTGGGTACACACCTCGTAATATTTCCTGTTCACCCTACCCAGAATTTCAAATACTTGCGGATTTATCTCCAACACCCAATCTTCCCTGATGATCAGACGCTGAAAAACGCCGGAGACGAGAGGGAATTTGCCTGTATGAATAATGATTGGATCTTGATGGATTTCAGGGATCAGGCAATTAAAGGTTTTAAGATCAATTTCCTTTGCAAGTTTTTCGAAACCTGCCTGGTTCAGCTCAATACCGTTGACGTTATAGCGCAGAACTATCTCATCATCGCTTAAGATTTTATCACCATGTTTGCCTGATTGATAAACATAAAGATTAAACGTTTTTCTCTTCCCAGCTAGGATTCGACGCAGGGTTTTATTACAGCTTGAAAGTCTGTCCGCCAAATTTATTGCCGGAGATATCATTATTCTTTTTTTGCCGTCCAAAAGATACGCCGGCGGTGCGTTTTGATAACAGATACCGACACCAAGCTCAAGTATGGGCAGATTATACTTATTACTTTTGGTGTTATATTTCTGAATAACATCCAGCATGTTCATAGCAAGTCCACAGGATCTTGAAACACAATATTTGCCGGTTTTATCCTCCTGGCGTTCTAAAATGGCAAGAATTATGGCATCTCCCTCGATAAAGACCTTCAGAGCGCCGTACTGTGCGACAATTTCAGATATTGGATTAAAAAAATTCAGGCTGAAGTAAGAAGCTGGATTCAAACCGCTTTCGCCAAGCTGTCTGGTAATAAGCGTGGCACCACGCACATCGGCCTTCATGATAACGTGGCTGGTGACCGGCTTGGTATCAAGCTCAAAAACCTGCTCATGGGGGAGAAGAAATTCATAAAGGGTGTTGTTGGTTTTAGAAAGAGCAATTATCTTTTCATCAGTTATTAGGTTAACTCTGTCAAAGGCCTTTTTCAGGAGCTTAAAATTCTCAACGTCACGGTGATAGCTGAAAAATCTTTTGAGAAACAGCAGTAAATATTCATGGCGCTGCTGGACTTTCAACCGGCCGATCTTCATCATGGTTTTTTTCAATGATACCAAAGAAACTGACTTACCATAATACACCTTGAGCCGTTTAAGATAGGCGGTAAGGCTTTTTCTGGCTGTGTTGGAGGTGAGATACTGGAGTATCTGCTGTGGCACCAGCGGGGGACAATATTCCTGATATATTGGCCTCATCTCAAAGGATGCGGCAATCCTTGTGATGAGTTTTTTCTGTTTGAACTCGTCATAAAAAAATCGAAAGATCTTCTTCTGCTCTTTCGCTGTTGTCTCAAGCCGCAAGAATTTTTCATTATCGTACTTTTTCTTGCTTTTCCTGTCCTGAATCTCAGCATTTGTTTTTAAATAGTTGAGGAGGAGATCAACTGTTTCCACCTCTCTGATCCAACTGTCAATTTTACGGTTTTCTATTCCAGACTGCATCCCGGCACTATTTTCAGCATTTACAACAGAACCCTTCTCAACAATCTCTCCTTTCTCTTTATCCTGAGACATTCTAATTCTGGCCAGCAATTTACAGATTGACTGCAGCAGCGTCTCATATCTATCAGGATCATCAACCCTGTGCCCAAGCAAAACATACTGTTCCAGCAAGAGGAAATCATCATGCTGGTTTTCAACGTGCAGGAGGGGATTAATAAAAATATCATCTTTTAGCAGTGACTGGGCTCCGAAATTTGCCTCACGTCTATCCTTTAAAAACTTCTGGGCCTGCAACAGGTAGTCACAAATCTTTTTACTTACCTGGCTGACAATAATATTTTTTTTATGCCGGATGGCCAGAATTCTTTCCTTAAGTCCGAGGGTCTGCAGGAGCAACTCGCCATCATCGGTGCTTTCATACTCCCAAACCTCATTATTAAGCCTGCTCATCAACTCTTCAAACTGATGGGCGACCTCCTGAATCAAAAACTTACAGACAGCAATCTGGGCCAGATAATCAACCTGAACATCCCTGTCAGCTGTTTTCGCCCTTTTAACGGCATCGAGTAAGATATCACAACACAACCGCTTGAATTCCTCTCTTTCCGCTGTCAAATTATATTCTATATTAAGATCTTCATCAGCTCCTGAGTTTTTTAAAATTAAATGAAAAATAGCCTTGGAAGCTGTTTCACGAAAGACAGGACTTAAGTGGACATCATAGTGGAAATTATCCACCCCGGGTATTATGCGGTTTAAAGAGAAATGCGCCGAATATGGCTCAGGGGGTGGACCGCTCCAGATAGGACTTCTGGAAAAAAATTTGCTGCTCAGCAGTGAAGTCATTGTCGGATTGAAAATAAAAAAATCATCTTCGAACTTGAAAAAAATTAAAAGATATCAAATATAACTGTACTATCATCACGACTTTTTTACCCTATTAATTTATCTAAAATTCGTCAATCCTCTTTTCAGCTCATATCAAAAATTAATTCTTATTTATAATCTGCGTGCAAATTGAACCATTTTCTGAAGTTCCCCTGCAGAAGATAAGTAATGACTTCAGTCGCAGGCAATACTCTGGACGCCACCCGAATGTTTCAAAAAACTATTTTAAAAAAATAATATCTGCAAAACTAACTACTGAATGGGCCTATTATTATGGAATTATTGAGGGCCTCCCCTACAAGGTGACATGCTGGCAATAATTTCCACATAAAAATAATTTCTATTGCTAGAATATTATCATTTTAGTTGTATACTATTTTGTAAAACGCTGTCAGATTATAAATCGCTGTGAGAATTGAACCTTCATGTAAACTTCTTTTATGTTTGATCTAAAGGATATTCAGGATCTGCGTTTCTTTAATCAGTTTTCAGGTGCGAGGTTGCAACCCCAGAAAGTTTTTCACGCCGGGTTGGGAGATCTTAACGCCCACAATGCCTTTATCATGCCTGGCGGGAATAAAGCCAAATACACTTACACTGAAATAACCCCACTTTACATTCATCTTTCGGTGACAGGCCGCTGCCAGGCAAGCTGTCAGGGCTGTATCAATATTGCGTTCAATGATCCTGAAGCCGACACCGGCGTTAGAAAAAATGTACCGTTTAATGACACTGATCCGGTGCGGGACGCCCACGGCATAGCCAACCTGATCAAAAAGAATCCCTATGAAACGGTAACGATATGTTTATACGGTGGAGAGCCTCTGCTGGTATGTGACAAAATAAAAGCGCTTATTGAAAATATAAACCAGAAGAATCTGCCTAATACAATTCGCTACATGCTTTATACCAATGGCGAACTGCTTGAGAAAGCGGCAGAGTCCCACCCTGAAATGATGCGTAATATATGGCTTTATTCGGTATCAATTGACGGCACCCAAGAACAGCATGAGCGCATCAGGCGCGGTACAAATCTGAAACGCATTCACAAGGGTCTTGCAGCAATTAATAAAATCAGACAGGGTCAAGTTCTCATGTGGTCAACCCTGCGCGAAAACCAGTCTCTGATCGACTGCTTCAATGAATTTACCCATCTTTATGACAGGGGGCTGGTTGACCAGTTTTTCTGGCACTGGGTAGAAATCGGGGATCCTTTTCAGAATCTTCCGGCATATGCCGATTCCTATGTCGAAGATCTGCAGCAGATCATGGATATCTACCTCGCAAAATTGAAAACCGGTATACTTCTTCCCATAACCCATATTAATGAACTGGTGCTTTATCTTCTTTCAGGCAAAAAAAGGAAGCAAACAGCCTGCGGTGTAGAGCTGGCAAGAAATTTTGACATTGTCGACGGCATGATCCATTCCTGCGCCGACCTGCCACCGCAGTATGCCATTGGCACTATTGATGCGGACGGCTTCCCCCATATAACTCCCCAGGACCTTTCCTGGCTGACAAACTATAAAAATGATCTGGGCTGCAGCAAATGCGGCGTTCACAGTTATTGCGGCGGCAGATGCCCAGTACAGGCTGCTACCGGCTCCTTCGAAAGGCTGCTCCAATACTGTCAGCTCATGCGGCTACATGTTGCCACAGTAAACGACTACCTGGATGAAATCACTGCAGCTCTAAAAAATCATAATATGACACTACAGTATATCTATGACCGTTCCGCCTTCTATGTCCAGTTTACCGATGGGACACCCTGATTTTTTTGTAGAAATAATTTCGAAATCTGCTAGAAGTCAGACTTAATTTGATCAATTTTTCCCTTCCGCAGTGAATGTATGGTTCAAAGAACTTAAATAAACGAAATTATCGTTCCCTGATAATCGCTGGAGTTGGAACCATTGGCAGAAGTTTAGTCACTCTTGGCAATGATCAGTTCTCTCTGTTTGAAAATGTCCATGCCATTGACAGAGATCCGAGCTGCCTGACAGAACTGCAGTGTCCAGGTATCGTATTTCATAGCGGGGATATTGCCGAGCCGCAATTTCTCAAAACCCTGCTCACCGCCGTTCCAGGGCCCTCTCTTTTTGTCAATCTCTGTTCCGGCACAAACAATGTCAGGATCCGAAAAAATCTCACCGTTTACGATACAGCCTATCTTGATACGTGTGCCAGCATTACAGAGGATCCTGAAGAATGCCGGTTCAGCCACCTTATGCCATATACCTACGCAGATGTGGACAACAGTTACCCTCATTGGCTCTGCTGGGGCATCAATCCCGGCCTGGTTGAGATTATGGCCCGCAGAATCCTTGCGGATCTGCCTGATAATTACCGTACATATGATGTTGCAGTCTATGAATTTGACCGCCTGGAAAATGTAAAAAAACATGACAGAGCTGCGGTGGGCTGGTGTCCAGAAGCCCTTGTTGAAGAAATAATGCTCTCGCCAACCATGATGATTGAAAATGGCCAACCAAAGGAAGATTTAAACGCGGGCAGTCGCGAGTGCCTGATCAACTGGGAGAATCTGGCCATACCGGCAAGAATCGTAGGTCATGAAGATATTTGGAACCTGGGTGAGATTCCGACTGTGAAAAACAGCGGCTTCTATTATAGTTTGAGTCCTGCGGTAATGGATATCTTCAAAATGGCTGATGCTGAAAAGGCCAGAAGCATGCTGGCTATTCCCGCAGCAGGCACTGCCATTACCGGACTAGAACAGGTTGCTGTGCAGATTACGTCAAAAAATATGCTGGAAGACCGAACCTTGGTCTGGACGGAAGATCACGGGGCAACCTGGAAATACCATGGTGTTAACGCTGTCCAGTACCAGACCGCCAAGTCTCTCCTGCTGGCGATCATGCTGCTACAGCGCACGGATTACGGCCTGGTGCCTCATTCATTCAATGCTTCCAATCTGCCTATAGCTGCTGGTGACTGGCCTGTTTTTGACAGCTTCATGAAAGAGCTCGATATCAAATGGGATGACGGTTCCCACCTGAATCTGCACGTACTAGGGAATAAAGGGAAATCTTTTATATCCGGCACCGGTAACTAAATGCTGTTGCCGTTGTTTTCCTTATACCACTCATATGTTTCGCTTATCCCCTGTCGCAGGGAAATTTTCGGCTGCCAGCCAAGCTGAGCCATACGCGAGATATCGAGAAGTTTCTGCGGCGTACCGTCAGGTTTGGAAGTTTCAAAAACTATTTTACCGTCAAATCCCACAATCTCTTTAACAAGTGCGGCCAGTTCTTTGATGGTTATATCCCTGCCCATACCTATATTGATAAGACATGGTTTAAGATTTTTTACAATTTCATGGTATTGTCTGTCAGGCAGTCCCATTAAATATACGCAGGCTTCAGCCATATCATCCACATGTAGAAACTCTCGCCGCGGCGCTCCGGTGCCCCAGACAACCACTTCAGATGAGCCTTTCTTCAGTGCTTCATGAAATTTTCGGATCAGGGCGGGCAGAACATGCGAGTCTGCCAGATCAAAATTATCCCCCGGCCCGTAGAGATTGGTGGGCATCACAGATAGGTAACTGGTGCCGAACTGCTGGTTGTAGGCTTCGCACATCTTAATGCCTGCTATCTTGGCAACGGCATAAGCATCGTTTGTCGGCTCCAATGATCCGGTAAGCAGGTACTCTTCCTTCATGGGCTGTGGTGCCAGTTTCGGATAGATGCACGAAGAACCGAGAAACAGAAGCCTTTTAACCCCCAGTTTATAGCTCCAGTGAATAAGGTTGGTCTGAATCATCAAATTTTCATATATGAATTCACCGGGATAGGTTGAGTTGGCCAGGATACCACCCACTTTGGCAGCCGCCAGCACTACAATTTCAGGCTGCTCCCGTTCAAAAAAGAAGCGCACCGCAGACTGATCAGTAAGATCCAACTCCCGATGTGTCTGTAGAACAAGATTATTGCATCCTGTTTCCTGAAGCTTACGCACAACGGCAGAACCGACAAGCCCTCTATGGCCTGCTACATATATCCTGGAACCCTGCAATAGGTTATCATTCATGTGCTGATTAAATATTGTTTACAAATTATTCATGATAGTTGAAAGACTGGAACCCGTGCTTCTTAACCAACGCATCCCGCTTTGCCATCTCAAGGTCGGTCAGTACCATTTCCTGCACCAATTCATCAAATGAAATCCGAGGTTCCCAACCCAGCTCCTGTTTCGCCTTGCTCGGATCACCCAGCAGGCTCTCAACCTCTGTTGGTCTGAAATAGCGCTGATCGACCCGAATAATTATTTGTCCTTCCTGCACTTTGCATTTCTGTGCCTCTAGAGTTTTATTATCCAGAGAGGCTACAACTCCTCTCTCATCAACTCCATCCCCTTCCCAGCTTAAGGTTATGCCCAACTTTGCAGCTGCCCGTTCTACAAATTCCCTCACAGAATGCTGGACCCCGGAAGCAATGATATAATCATCCGGTTTTTCCTGCTGCAGCATAAGCCACTGCATCTCCACATAGTCTCTGGCATGCCCCCAGTCCCTCTTGGCACTCAGATTACCCAGATAAGTACATTCCTGCAGACCAAGCGCGATACGGGCCAGAGCTCTGGTGATCTTGCGGGTAACAAACGTCTCTCCGCGCAGCGGCGATTCATGGTTGAACAGAATGCCATTGCAGGCAAAAATATTATATGCCTCTCTGTAGTTTACCACAATCCAGTAAGAGTAAAGCTTGGCCACCGCATAGGGTGATCGTGGGTAAAAAGGCGTTTTTTCATTTTGTGGCACCTCCTGCACTTTACCGTACAACTCAGAGGTGGAAGCCTGGTAAAACTTTGTCTTATTTTCAAGTCCAAGAATGCGGATAGCCTCGAGCAGCCGCAGCGTTCCCAGGCCGTCGGAGTCTGCCGTATACTCAGGCTCCTCAAACGATACCGCAACATGAGACTGAGCTGCCAGGTTGTATAACTCATCCGGCCTAACTTTGGCCATTATGTGCACCAGACTTGAGGAATCGGTCATATCTCCGTGGTGCAGGATAAAATTACGTTCCTCCACATGTGGATCCTGGTACAGATGATCAATTCTGTCCGTATTAAACATCGAAGTTCGTCTCTTGATGCCATGCACCTCGTAGCCTTTCTTTAACAAAAACTCAGCCAAGTAGGCTCCATCCTGACCCGTAATACCGGTTATCAATGCCTTTTTTTTCATTTTATACTTTTGCCTTTTTGATGTGTTTAACACCAGTTGCCACGCTCATCGCTAAAATTTGCACCATTTTTCAACTATAAAGCATAGCGCCCCCCCTGGCAGCATAAATTTTTTTTGCCATTCCATGGAAGACTTATTTAATTACTCATTAGAAAAAATCTATTTTAATATCTGGAAATGATATGGCGCTCCTCAAGCAGTTTAAGGACATTTTCAACATTGGCCTCGACGGTTTTATTTGCTGTGTCAAGAACAAGGTCAGGATGCTCAGGCTCTTCATAAGGGGATGAAATGCCGGTATAGTTTTTTATCTCCCCTTTGCGGGCCTTTTTATAGAGTCCCTTGACATCTCTTTCCTCACATACCTCAAGAGGGCTATTGCAGTAAATTTCTATAAAATCATTTTCCGAAACCAGGGCACGCACCCTTTCCCGGTCTACCCGGAAGGGCGAGATAAATGCAGTCAAGGCAATGACGCCTGCTTCGATGAAAAGCTTTGACATTTCGCCTATGCGCCTGATGTTCTCGTGCCTGTCCTCTTCAGAAAAACTCAGATTGGCACACAGGCCATGCCTGACATTATCCCCATCAAAAACAAAGGTTCTGCAACCGTCCTGATGCAGTTCCTCCTCCACGGCATGGGCCAGAGTTGACTTGCCGGAGCCTGACAGGCCGGTAAACCAGATAATCACACTTCTGTGTTTGTTCAGCTTCTGCCGCCGATTGCGGGTAACCGTCGCTCTATGATAGACAACGTTTGAATTGTTCATGAATTATAGAGTTCAAGGGTTTAAGAAAAAATTTTAGTCCCCAATTTTCAATTTATTTTTTTACTGTGGCGCGCCCGGCAGGATTCGAACCTGCGGCCTACGGATTCGAAGTCCGGCGCTCTATCCGGCTGAGCTACGGGCGCATTGTTTTGAATAAGATTTTCATTCGACACTATGCAGTTTTCCTTCTTTTTTTACAACTCCAAAATGAAGATTAATTTCTATCAACTGTCAGCTTTTACATCAGTTTTATCGGGGCAGTACGTTCGCTGATGCCTTTTTTAAGGACCTCTCGGTTATAGGCATCTATCACATCCCGACGTTTCAGCATGCCGACAACCCATTTATCCTCAAGCGATTCGACCACCGGGATCTCGGCAATGCCGCGCACATCAAAATAGGTCATGGCTGTATAGAGATTGTCATCAGGTGTAAGGGTGAGGACATCCCGTGTACATATGTCGCCAACTGTGGCAGAAAGGCGCAGTTTTCTGTCATGCAGCACCCCTTTTACATCCTGCATTGAGATGATGCCGACCATATGGCCTGTTTCATCTATTACAGGAAAGTAAAAACTGTCTTTTGCCAGTTGGAATATTTCCAGCAGATGATTGACGTTTGCCTTTTCGCTAATAAAATCGACGTCTTCAGTAATCACCTTGCCAACACGAATTGACTTCATAACAGCAATTTCCCTGCCCTCGTGGATATCAATACCCTCTCGGGTAAGATCAACGGTATCAATTGAGTCAGGATTAAGTTTGATGGCCACAGCTGTGCCAATGATACTTGTAAGCATGATAGGGATAATGATCAGGTGATTGCCGGTCATCTCGAAAAGCAGAAAGATCGCTGTTATAGGGGCATGAGTTGCGGCTGCAAGGAATGCCCCGATTCCTACCGCTGCATAAGCCCCGGAATAAGCTGTTGCCGCAGGAAATAGGGTGTGAACTATTGAGCCATACGCACCACCTATTGCTGCACCGATAAACAGGGCCGGCGCAAAAACTCCGCCCGACCCTCCTGAACCCAGCGTTACTGCCGTTGCAAATATTTTCAGAAAGATCAGAATGGCCATCATCCACATGATGCCATGCCCGGCAAGCACATCTTTAATATAGTGGTAGCCGTCCCCCATGATCTGCGGAAAAAAAATAGCAGTTACCCCGATTATAAAAGCACCAATGATCGGCTTGAAGTGCTGATTAATTTTCAAGGCGGCAAAACGGTCCCTGACTTCATAAAAAACAAATATATGCAGTACGGCGATAAGCCCCATTATGACCCCAAGGATCATGTAGAGCGGAATTTCAGCCAACGGATTTATCAGATGAAATTCCGGGATGGGGAAAGCAGGGGTTTCACCATAATAGGCCCTGGAAACAACGGTTGCAATTGCTGAAGAAACAACCAGTACTGAAAAAGAGGCAATTTCATAGGTACCCAAGAGAACTATTTCCGCAGCAAAAAATACACCTGCTATGGGAGCATTGAACATTGCGGCTATACCACCGGCACATCCGGCTGCCGTATAAACCTTTGTCCGATTGCCCGACACCTTGAAAATCTTCCCCACAGCGGAGCCAAGCGCACCACCGACCTGGGCAATTGGGCCTTCGACGCCAGCGGAATTCCCTGTACCGATGGTCAGGGAACATGAAATAATTTTCAGAATATTCTTTCTGAATTTCATATAACCGCCTCGAATATTGACCTTGCGCAGAAATTTCGTAAAGCCGTAACCGTATATTTCATTCGGGAAGATGATCGCCAACGGGATTAACAGAACCATACCGCTGATCGGTATAAGAGGCAGAAGAATTATTTTCCAGCCACCCTGGCTCACTATTGCATAATTGGGAACAAAAATCATTTGATGCACGAACTCGAGAACCGTTCTGAAGCAGATATTGGCCAATCCCGCTATGACACCAATGAGGGATGCAACAAAAACCATACGGGTGTTTTCACCGGGAAGAAAGAATTTCCCTGCTTTCATTTTGTTCATATCTTTGCTGGAACAGTGCAGCCGTAAAAAGAGGCCTCTTTCAGGAAATAATCATCAGTCATGCCGGCGATAAAGTCCCTGACAATTTCTGCCGGTGCGTGCCTTTCTGTATAGAAGGGTTCCATACCGTCCAGCATTTCCGTAAAGATCTCGGAAGTTGTTTCTACCTTAACCACCTGGTCGAGATATGTTTCAAACAGGACGCGGTAGCACTCCTGGATTTTCTGGAAGTCTTTTTTTATAACCGGATTCATGTAAATAAATTCATAATTGAAGGCTTTTAAATCTTTGAGACTGTCACTCACCTCGGAACTGAAGCCAATGGAGTCCTGTGCTAGCTCTCCCGCCTCACCTGGCGCAAGACTGTTTGTAATAAGGTCCTCAACCAGGTGGTAGACTATGGTGCCGTTGGTATCACCCAACACTTTCCGACAGTCGGCTGGAATGTCGCTGCGCCTGATAAGTTTCAGTTCTATGGCGTCTTCAATATCCCTGCCTATATAGGCAATTGTATCACTCAGGCGCACGATGCAGCCTTCGAGAGTCATGGGTGATATTTCTCTATCAGGATCATTGTTCTTTGCCAGCAATTCACGGTCAAAAACAGCAAAATCCTTATCCCGCTCCGGCTTGAGAAAGCGGTTGTGGATTTCTCCGTCGTGACAGAGAATCCCATCCAGGGTCTGAAGAGTCAGATTCCAGCCTTGCCCATTCCTTTCCAAGTTCTCTAAAAACTGCACACTCTGGATATTATGCTGAAACGGCGGAAGTCCTTGATCGATGCAGAGCTTAGACAACTCTTTTTCGCCGTCATGTCCGAATGGAGGGTGGCCGATATCATGACCGAGAGCAATGGCCTCAATCAGATCTTCATTCAAACGCAGAAATCTGCCTATGGTGCGGGCAATCTTTGATACGAGCTGAACATGAAGCACCCGGTGGGTGATGTGATCATTGCTGACCATATAGAACACCTGGGTCTTGTCTATATATCTGGTATAGGCCTTTGAATGTAAAATTCTGTCTGCATCGATGGCAAAGGCCTGGCGGTGTTCTGTCTGGTCAGTCGGCCGTCGTCTTATTCCTTCACTGCTTAAAGTCGCAAGCCGGCTGAGATGTTTTTGCTCCCTCTGGTCAAGCCTCTCCCTTAAATCCAGCAGTTTTGCCGATTTGCTTTTGCCGGTATACACTCTATTACCTTAATATATATTTAATCATATCAGTAAAACTTAACACACTCAGATGCAGAAACTTTATGTCTCTAGTATTAATTCTCTGAGATTTATTGAATAAAAACTTGCTGACGGCACACCATATACTGCCAGAATACCCTCAGTGCAAATAAAAAATCTTTTTTGGTAAGGAGTAAGGAGCAAGGAATGAGGAGAATAAATCAAAACTTAGATGCCAATTTTTTCCCTTACCTTTGACCTTATTACTCATATCTAATATAGTATTACCAGTATTAGCTGATTATAAAAGGAGGAAATAAACGTGAAGATATCCATCAAATACTGCCAACAGTGAAACTATCTTCCAAGGGCTTCCAGTATGGGAGATGAGTTGAAAAAGAATCTTGGGGCTGCCATTGATCTGATTGCCGGTTCCAACGGGGTTTATGATGTTGCTGTTGACGGCAAGACAATATTTTCAAAATTTG
>JAFDBU010000274.1 GCA_019313095.1 Deltaproteobacteria bacterium
AGGAAAGAAGTTTCATGCCAGGCCCGGCGCAGTGTCACCCTGACATCTCGGTCACAAAGCGAGACCGGTATACCATATTTTTCAGCCTCACGGGTAGCTTCCAACAATTCCAATCCCGGCATCACACCCAGCTGCCTGCCCAGTTTTTTCTGGTAGGAGGAAAGAACCAGGTTGACGAGCAGGGTGGACAGCTGCTTTTTCCTGATTATTTCTTTTAGGTCGAGAGATTCCCAACGTTTTCTGCCTGACAGCGCCTTATAGCGTTTGGGATCAAGTTCAACGCATACGCAATCAGGCATTTCCGATGCAATAACCCGCTTGACAAGCTCAACCGATTCTTTTGACACATGAGCCGTACCGACCAGAAATATCTCCCGCTCATCTATATAAAGATGTTCGACCTCCTCAGGGTAAACATGATTGGCATTTCCCTGCTCTCCTTTGTAATGGTTGTTTCCTGTCATCTATTATTCATTACCCAATTTCATACTGTAAAACGGGGCCATATTCTCTTTAGGGAGTGAATATGCTTCTCTAGCCCCAATTGTAGCAAAAAACAAGCAAAGGATGAAAAGAACCGCTTTTTCCTGTGCAGCAATATACCATAGAACACTGCACTATGAATTCCTACACAAAGTTCCACGTCGGCAACTGGGCACTCAGATCGGGCTGGCGGGGAATATTCAGGGGGAATAAAAATTCAGGAGCCGTTTAGAATCAACCATCACTGGCAAGTTTTAATACCAGACGGTTGCCTGGAAAGATAGTATTATCTTTAAGGTTATTCCATCTCTTTATCGCTTCCGGTGATATGTTGTGCCTCCTGGCAATGGTCCATAGAGAATCACCGCTGCGGACCTGATAGAAGGTATCGGTCCTGGATTTCCCTGTATCTGCAACTTTGAGCAGAAGCTTATTTCCGGGATGGATCAAATTGTTACGAAGATTGTTCCATGTTTTGATCTCATCGGGTGAAACCTTGTATTTTCTGGCTATATTCCAGAGCGAATCACCGCTGCGGACCTGATAATAAAATTCAGCTTTACCCGAAAAGGTCTCTAAATGCTGAGTTTCTGCCAGGTCAATTTTTACAGGCTTGTTTTTTGCCCGTTGCGCGGTTGCCACCAGGATCTGGTCACCAGGATA
This sequence comes from Deltaproteobacteria bacterium, assembly GCA_019313095.1. Classification (GTDB taxonomy): domain Bacteria; phylum Desulfobacterota; class Desulfobulbia; order Desulfobulbales; family BM004; genus BM004. The sequence continues at coordinate 1,147 of JAFDBU010000274.1, forward strand.
AATAACATTTGAGACCAAGCCGTTAAGCTGCTTTAATTCTTTAGAATCCAATTCAAATTGTCGGGCTATGTCCCACAAGGAGTCACCTTTTTTTACAATATAATAGCGGCCAGAGTCGTCATTATGCAAATCTTTTCTGAGGGCGGCAAGCTCAAACCGGTTTTTGGGTGACTTCCCTTCTTCCCCGGCTGCCTCTTTGATGCTGACCGGATTAATCTGTTTAACAGAATCAGTCACGGCACCAAAATCAGCAGCTCTGTCCTCGCCGTTCTGTACGTAGAAAACAAGCTTTTGGCCTGCACGTATTCTGCGGATATCACTCAAATCATTCCAGGCCGCAATTAAATGGATGGGGATATTATAACGTCTCGACAGTTCGTATACCGTTTCACCCGGGAGTATTTTATGCAAAACAAAATTACCTTCCCCCGCTTCAGCTTTCAGATATCCCTTTGCTACCCGCCCTTCAGGCAGCATTTCATACTTTATAGTTTGATAAGGAATTCTCAGTCGCTGACCGGTTTTTAGACCTGAGGATCGCAGATCATTTGATTTTAAGACAATGGTTTTGGTCAGTCCGTACTTGCGGCAGATTCCGTCTAAAGTCTCACCATTTTCTACGGTGTGGGTCTTAAATCCGGTTGACACAACGGCCTGTATCCTGGGCAGATTTTTTTCGACCTGCTCTTTTTTACCCATCGGGACCTTGAAGGAGTAAGCCCCTCTGTCAGGTGGCGTAAACTCTTTGCGAAGTTCGTTGTTGTATCTTTTTAATTCGGACGGTTCCAGATCGCAGGCCAGGGCTACTGCCTTGAGCGCCGTCCAACGGGGCACATCCACGGTTTCAAAGGCTAGAGGCTCCTCATACGTTATGTCAAAGCCATATTTGTCCGGCTCTTTGGCAATAATAATTGCAGCAATAAGTTTGGGGACATATCTTTTTGTTTCCAGTTTCAGGTATTTACCCTGGGCAATTTCCCAGAAATCGGTGGTATTGTATTTCTTTATGGCTCTTCTGATTTTCCCCTCCCCGGCATTATAGGCCGCGACTGCCAGGTACCAGGAGCCGAACTCATCATAAAGATCTTTCAGATATGATACAGCTGCTTTTGTTGACTTGACCGGGTCACGCCTTTCATCAACATAGGTGTCGATTTTCAACCCGTAATTTTTCCCTGTACCTTTTATGAACTGCCAGACACCAACAGCCCTGGCCCTGGAATAGGCCCTCTCATTGAAGCCGCTCTCTATCATAGCCAGGTAGGCGAGATCCTCCGGTAAACCCGCTTCACGGAGCTGTTCATGAATCATGGGCAGATACCGACCGGACCTGGAAAGCCAAGTACCAAAGTTGTCACGATTTTTGCCGGTAAAAAAATCAAGATAGTACTGGACATGCCGATTTATTGTTACCGGAAAATCGTATGTCACCTCTTCGTCCATAACTTCGACGGCCGGGACCCCTTTCTCCCATTCACCCAGCAACTTTAATTCCTGCAGTTCCTGGTCTTTAGTCCGTTCGGGTTCCGGCTCAACATCGTCCTGCAGCCTTTCTTCCTGCTCTGTGCTATTCTCTTCGGGTGGATAAGTGCCTGAAAGTACTGGGTCAAAATCTCTGCTCTTCTCAATGGAAACAGTTCGCCGGGAACTGTGCTCTCTGCTAAGGTGTTCTGTTACAGGGGCACAGGCTGATAAAATAGCGATACAACTGAAAATGATAAGAATTTTATGAGGGGCAGGTATTTTCATTAAGAATAATTTTGTAATACTCATCCGTATCCTTTGTGAATATTTTTAAAAGTAGAGTCCATGACGCGCTATAATAATAGCAAGAAGCATGCCCGAACAAAAAGATGCTGTATAATATTTTCAAAGGAACATGTCATGTTTGTCGGAAGGAGCGAATCGGCTAAAAATTTTTCCTTTCTCAGTTCGGGCTCAATTAGAATAGCTCCGCTTGGTCTGCCTGTTGATAACACAAAATTCCTTGGCACTGCAATAAAAAACAAGTCAGGGCTTGAATTTAGAGGATTTTTGGTGAAAAATGCAGCCTCATCTCAGGATAGAAAATTTCTGTTGAAAACAGTCCTTGGATAGGGTGATATTGTTGGAACAAAAGTAAAACATTTTAATATTTTTTAATTTTTTATTTGATTACAATATGTTACCGTAAGCAACCGATCGTCTTTCGTCGGCATGCCTGTTTACTGGGATACACTATATGCATAAAAAATTTCTCTATACCATTTCCGCTTTCGCAGCCCTTGGTATTATTACCGGATTAATCGCTTTCTTCTGGCTGGTAGTCTTTTATCCGGGGGAGGAGATCAACCAAGACAATATAAAAAAAATCCTCTCCATGGAGAGTCCGGTCTATTATAATGACGGCCAGAATAAAATTGGGGTTTTTTTCCAAGAAGCCCACAGGCAATATATCCAGTATGAAGAAATCCCCAAA
>JAFDBU010000275.1 GCA_019313095.1 Deltaproteobacteria bacterium
ACCTGCTCACCGGTGAATGATCATTTGATGGAGCTTGTTATTATGGTGGATGCACTGCGGCGTGCCTCTGCCAGGAGAATTACCGCCGTTCTGCCCTATTACGGTTATGCCCGGCAGGATAGGAAGGTGGCACCCCGTGTACCCATAACTGCTAAAGTTGTGGCAGAAATGTTGATGGTTGTTGGTGTACGACGGGTTCTGGCCATGGATTTACATGCCGGCCAGATCCAGGGTTTTTTCAATATTCCGGTTGACCACCTTTACGCGGCACCGGTTTTGCTCAAATATATTAACGAAACTTTTAAGAATGTGGTCATGGTGTCTCCTGACGCCGGCGGCGTTGAAAGGACACGGGCTTTTGCCAAGCGTCTGAAAGCGGAACTGGCCATTATTGACAAGCGTCGTGATCGCCCCAATGAGTCGAAAGCCATGAATGTCATTGGCGATGTCAAGGGCAAGATTGCTATCCTGCTGGATGATATGGTTGATACAGCTGGCACCCTTTGCAATGCTGCCGCCATGCTGAAAGAGGCTGGTGCAGTTGAAGTGCATGCCTGCTGTTCCCATGGGGTGCTCTCGGGGCCGGCCATTGAACGGCTTGAAGCCTCTGTGATCAAGTCCCTGGTAGTAACTAACACTATTCCCCTACGTGGTGCTGCCAAGGAATGCAAGAAAATTAAAGTGCTTTCCGTGTCCCAGCTTTTGGGTGAGGCGATACGCCGCATTCATTCGGAAGATTCAGTGAGTTCCCTTTTTGTTTAAATATAGTGGAATAGATTTAGTTACTATTTTAGTAAAAATAATATATAATATTTGATTCGGATCAGAAGGTTGGGGGTATTAATTTTCTGGTCATATTTTTTTAAGGAGGAAATATAAAATGATACAGCAGGATATGACTGCCGCAGTACGGCAGGATTTTGGCAAGGGAGCGACACATCGCTTAAGACAAAGCGGCTACGCGCCGGCAATACTGTATGGTAAAAAAACAGAACCTATGGCCCTTGCCATGGAGACTAAAACCCTCACCAGAGAACTTTTGCGGCTTCATGGCCATAACGCCGTAGTGAACCTTGATATTGAAGGTGAAAAGGGAAACAAACAACACCATGTATTGATTAAAGATATCCAGACCGACCCGATTACAGACGCTGTTCTGCATGTAGATTTTTTTGAGATTGACCTGGACAAGGAAATCATTTTGGAAGTCCCGGTAAATTATATCGGTACGGCAAAAGGGGTTGACATGGGAGGCATCCTGAACATTCTGGCCCATACTGTAAAGGTAAAAGGTATGCCGCTTGCTATTCCCGATGATATTACAGTTGATGTAACCCCCCTGGAATTGACAAGTCATGGTATTACCTGTGGCGACCTTGCGATACCGGATAATGTCACGCTTGAAGAAGAGTTGGAAAGGGTATGCGTTTCCGTTGTGGCGCCCTCCAAAACCATTGAAGAGGAAGAAGCTGAAGCTGAAGTGCTGGAAGCTGCTGAAGCTGAGGAAGGCGCTGAAACTGCGGAAGGGCAAGCTGAAGCAGAAGAACCGGCTGCATCTCCTGAGGAATAGTTATCTGTATTAACCCTCTTCACATTATATTTACGGCCGGGAGGAATTAACATTTTTCCCGGCTTTTTTGTTTTTCCCCCATGCAGAAGTGTATATTGGCGAAACAGGATGAACACGAAAGCAAGCTCATTCCTGGTGGCTCGGAGTCTACTGCTATCCGGCCCCGGAAGGCTTCAAATTTCCGGTGAGGTAAAGTTGGCATGTTTATGATTGTAGGTCTGGGTAATCCGGGCCAACAGTATACGGGTACCAGGCACAATGTAGGCTTCATGATGCTGGATTACTTTGCGGCAAAACATGACATTACCTTTTCGGAATCCAGGTGGAAGGCTTTAGCTGTTAAAGCAGTCGTCTGGGATATTTCAATACTGCTGCTGAAACCTGAAACATTTATGAATTTAAGTGGAGTGGTTGTGACACAGGCTGTCCATTATTATAAAATAGTGCCCGAAAACATCATTGTCATACATGATGATCTTGATATTGAATTCGGCCACCTGAAAATCGTCTCAGGCGGTGGAGATGGTGGGCACAAAGGGATTCGTTCTCTAGTTGAGCATCTTGGTACAAAGAATTTCCCCCGGATAAAAATCGGCATCGGTCGGCCTGCATCTCCCATCCTGCCTGAAAAATATGTTCTGGGTAAGTTCGAGCCCCAGGAAAAAGAGATAATTGAACAGAAAAGGGCAGTGGTGTTTGAAGGCATACGGATCTTCCTGCAGAAGGGAATTGCAGCTGCAATGACAGAAATCAATCAAAAGGGCTAAGTGCTAAAAAAACCAAACTTTGAGTTTTTTGAAATAACGTGTTATATTATATAATCTTTGTTTACAAATCGCATCGGCATGCTTTATGCGATTATTGTTGGAACGGATGTGTAATTAAATAACGTATTGTAATTATTACATGAAGGAGAGAACTTGTGTTTAATGTAGGACAAATGGCAGTTTATCCAGCTCATGGTGTAGGTGTGATCGAGTCAATCGAGCACAGAAAGGTCGGTGAAAGTGAGCAGTCTTTTTATGTTATGAAAATTCTTAAGAATAACATGGTAATAATGATCCCGACGGCCACCAGTACAAATGTAGGTCTGCGAAGCATAATTTCCCCTAAAGAAGTAAGAGATGTTTTCGACATCCTGCAGGAGAAGGATGTTGAGATTGGAACGCAGACATGGAATAGGCGCTATCGTGAATATATGGAAAAGATAAAAACAGGTTCTGTTTTTGAAGTTGCAGCAGTTTTACGTGATCTCTACCTGCTTCAGGAAGACAAGGATTTGTCCTATGGAGAGAGGAAGATGATGGATACGGCCAAAAGTCTGTTGGTTAAAGAATTATCCATCGCCAACCAGACTGAAGAGGATAAGGTAGAAGAGAAGATAGAGCAGATTTTTTCCTGAGAGCCTGAGATTTTCGGCTGTGGAGGATAAGTTTCTTTAATCGCAACCAGATTTATCTTAGAGAAGAATGTAACACAGAAAAAAGGTTTCCGGCAATCCGGCTTGATTCTCCGGAACAGCTGACTGCCGGAACCCGTTTACTATAATTCCTAACTAAACTTACCCGTTTTTCTCTTATCCATACTTTTAAAACAGGATATTTTATTAATATACCACGTTAGAGATAAGGATGTGAGCTTCCTTAACTCTTCAAATCCTCTTAGAATTATTATTCATAGCTCATATAGATGAGCTTTTCATTTATATCAGCTTTTTCTTAAATTACTGATACTGGCCGCGCAGAGCATTATGACGTAACCGAGAAGAGGCTAATAAAGTTTGTGGTCCCGGGTAACAGAGAAGGACAGCGGCTTGACCATTACCTGGTTGAGATGGTTCCCACTGTCAGCCGTAGCCGGCTCGGTAAACTTATACGCCACGGATTTATCCTGGTAAACGGCAGTACCTCCAAAGCAGGCAACCGGCTGAAGGGTGGAGACAGTATAACGGTAAATCTTCCTAAGCCGGAACCGGTTGCAATTGAACCCGAGGAGGTTTCTTTCAAAGTCCTTTTTGAGGACAAAGATATCCTCGTTATAGCGAAACCGCCTGGCGTTGTAGTGCATCCTGCTGCAGGACATAAGAAAGGTACGCTGGTCCATGGTCTGCTAAACCACTGTGATAGCCTGCCCGGCATAAACGGCGTGGAAAGGCCCGGCATAGTACACCGCCTTGATAAAGATACTTCCGGGGTGATGGTAATTGCTAAAACCGAAAAATCACATCACGGATTGGTTGAACTTTTTAAGATGAGAAAAGTGAAAAAGGTTTACCATGCTATTGTGGTGGGGCGACCTGACTCACGACAGGGATCTGTCACTCTACCAATTGGCCGGCACCGGAGTAACAGGAAAAAGATGGCGGTGCTTCAGCACGGCGGCAGGGAAGCAGTGACCTCGTGGACTATCCTGGAAGAATTTGCAGAACCGCTGACATACCTTGAAGTGAGGCCCGAAACAGGACGAACGCATCAGATACGTGTTCATATGGCTCATCTGGGATATCCTATTGCAGGTGATGCACTTTATGGCAGCAAGCTGCAGAAACAACTCAATGAAAAATTTTGTATCGAACGCCAGTGTTTACACGCCTATTCTCTGAACTTTACGCATCCTGTTACGGGAGAGCTGCTTACGTTTGTTTCGCCGGTATGGCCAGACATGCAGGCTATACTGGAAAAAATCAGGGAAGTAATAGTGTAACCTGAGCCGCGGGAATAGGCCGCGGCCCGGAATATTTCAAAGAGATTCTCAGTGATCAGAAAAATAGGTCTTACAGGTGGTATTGCATCAGGAAAAAGCCGGGTAGCCGAAATGCTGGCTGCCATGCTGCATTGTGTCCATATAGATGCAGATGAAATCTGCCGTCGGCTTCTGGAACCTGAAGCAGAAGGGTGGCGCAAGATTTCCAGGATTTTCGGATCCCGGTATATGAGCGGAGATGGGACAATAAACAGACCCCTTTTGCGTCAAGATCTTTTTTCTGATAAGGAGTTGCGCCGGAAAATAAACAGTTTGATTCATCCCCTGGTCAAAAAAGAGATCATGGTCCAGATGGATAGGATTACTGCATCTGACAGCCAGGCCATGGTGCTTGTTGAGGTGCCGCTCCTCTATGAGGTCGGCTGGGAAGACCTTTTTGATACAGTGATTGTGGTGTATGCGGATTATGAGACTTGCCTCAGACGGCTGATGAGTCGTGACGGTGTTGGGCGGACGACTGCTGCTAATGAGATGGAGAGCCAGTTCCCCCTAACTGAAAAGATTTTGCAGGCAGATCATGTCATTGATAATACCGGTAGGCTGACAGATACACAAAAACAGGTTAAGCATCTGTCCGTGCTGCTTGCCG
>JAFDBU010000276.1 GCA_019313095.1 Deltaproteobacteria bacterium
ATAGCCGCAACCTTCTCCCCCTCTGACAGTTCAAGGAAGTTGACGACTGCCTTACCGCGTGCCGTCCTTCCCGCCATGGGAATTTGATAGACCTTGCGCCAGAATACCTTTCCCTGATTGGTAAAAAACAGGAACATATCATGGGTTGAGGCCAGGTACAGGTTACTGACAAAATCCTCTTCAATGGTTGTAATGCCGCGAACACCCTTGCCACCCCTCTTCTGGGAGCGATAAAGGTTTGCCGGATTTCTCTTGATGAAACCTGAGTGGGTGACAGTCACCACCATTTCCTCTTCCGGAATAAGATCTTCGGGTAAAATTTCATCCGGCGCTTCAATTATCTCTGTGCGCCGTTCATCGCCATACTGTTCCTTAATTTCCAAAAATTCGTCCCTGATAATCTTCATGACGAGCGCTTCATCATGCAATACCTGATTATACCAGGCAATCTGTTTGGACAGTTCTTCAAACTCGCTGATGATTTTTTCTCTTTCGAGGCCGGTCAGCCTATGAAGACGCATATCCAGAATAGACTGGGCCTGGATCTCTGAAAGTTCAAACCGCTGCATCAAACCCGTTCTTGCATCCTTGGGATTCTCGGATTCCCTGATAAGGGTGACAACCTCATCAAGGTTACTGATCGCGACCTTCAAACCTTCAAGTATATGAGCCCTTTCCTCCGCCTTACGCAGATCATAAACCGTGCGGCGATAGACAACTGTGCGGCGGTGCAGGAGAAAATGCTCAAGAATCTGCTTAAGATTAAGGATTTCGGGTCTGTTGTTAACGATTGACAGGAAAATTATGCCATAGCTTCTCTGCAGCGGAGTCAACTTATAGAGCTGGTTTAGAACGACTTCCGACAGCTCGCCTTTTTTAAGATCAAGCACAACGCGCATGCCCTGGCGGTCCGACTCGTCCCTGATCTCTGAAATGGCCTCTATTTTTTTCTCTTTTATAAGAAGGGCGATTTTTTCAACCAGGGTAGCCTTGTTCTGCTGATAGGGGATTTCGGTAATAATGATTGACTCCTTGCCCCCGTCTCTTTCTTCAACATGGGTTTTAGCCCGAAGAATTATGGATCCCCTCCCGGTCTCATAGGCTTCTCTGATACCGGCCCGGCCACAGATAAAAGCTCCGGTTGGAAAATCCGGTCCTGAAATTATCTCAGTCAATTTGTGGGCTGTTATATGAAGATTGTCGATCATGGCAATCAGGCCATTTAAAACTTCGGTGATGTTATGGGGAGGGATGTTGGTGGCCATACCTACAGCAATACCAGAGGAACCATTGATAAGCAGGTTGGGAATTTTTGTGGGGAAGACAACCGGTTCGGTCAGGCTGTTGTCATAGTTTGGTGTAAAGTCTACGGTTTCCTTGTCAAGGTCAGCTATAATTTCCTGATCGATCTTGGTCATCCTGGCCTCGGTGTAACGCATGGCAGCAGGAGAGTCGCCATCAACAGAGCCAAAGTTTCCCTGCCCGTCAACAAGGGGATAGCGCAATGAAAAAGGCTGGGCCATCCTGACAATGGTATCATAGGCTGCTGTGTCGCCGTGGGGATGATATTTACCAATTACATCTCCAACAATACGGGCAGACTTCAGGTGAGGGCGATTATGAAAATTACTCAGTTCCCGCATGGCAAAAAGAGCTCGCCTGTGTACCGGCTTCAAGCCATCCCTCACATCCGGCAAAGCCCGGCCGATTATAACGCTCATGGCATAATCGAGGTAGGACTTCTTCAGCTCTTTTTCTATGGAAATTTTATTCTGGCTGGAATTTTCTTTTTCAACAGTCATGGAACATTAACCCTTTATATTATTTTATAGATTCTAAAAATTGTATGCTGCGGCTCTGCCGAGAAGCACAAAACGCTGGCCATCATAGCAAAGCGGCACCCTGTTGGAGCCCGGCTAGATATCAAGTTCTTTTACTTCCAGGGCGTGGTTCTGGATAAATTCGCGTCGCGGTTCAACCTTTTCACCCATAAGGGTTGTAAAGATATCGTCCGCCAGTTCGGCATCTTCAATATTTACCTGGAGCAGGGTTCTTTTTTCAGGGTGCATGGTGGTTTCCCACAACTGTTCCGGGTTCATTTCACCCAGACCTTTGTATCGCTGCAGGGAACTGCCCTTAAACGACTCGCTTTTCACTGTGGCGAGAAGCTCTCTCCAGTTTGAAGTCTGAATCTGTTTTTTGCCTGTATCAATTATAAATGTCTTATCCAGGTATTTGCCGATCTGCGGAATAAGACGCAGGGCTGAACGGTATTCCGGAATCAGTGGAATCTGTGGTCCAATGGTCATAATAATATGAGCCTTGTCCTTTTGGGCTGTGTCAAACTCATAACAGCTTGGCTTCCACCGGCAAAGCCGCACGTTGCCAAGATTCATTTTGCTGCCCTTAAGCCTGTTTTTCAGGTCTACAACAAAATCCTCTTCACAGAACTGATCCGCTGATTTAACCCCATTTTCAACCAGAAAGTAAACAATATCTTCCCAGAGGTTCATGCGCTCCAGGTATTCAATAATTTGCTGCAGATTGGATAGCTTTCGCAGCAGGCTCTCAATGTTTTTTATTCTGGTTTTTTTGTCCCCCTCTTCAACCTGCACCGTCAATGACTCCGATGCCTGCTGGAAAAGGTACAGGTTAAGGGCCTCCTCGTCAGTAAAGAACTGTTCGCTTTTGCCACGCCCCAAGCGGTAAAGCGGTGGCTGGCCTATATAAATATAGCCCCTGTCAATAAGTTCTGGCATCTGCCGGTAAAAAAATGTCAACAGCAGGGTCCGGATATGGGCCCCGTCAACATCCGCATCTGTCATGATAATAATTTTATGATACCGGAGTTTTTCAAGTTCAAAATCTTCGCCCGTGCCAAAACCTGTACCAAGGGCTGAAATGATCTGCTTTATTTCTTCACTGCTTAATATTTTATCC
>JAFDBU010000277.1 GCA_019313095.1 Deltaproteobacteria bacterium
ACGGTATTCTTTTCCGTCATCATCCTGATCCGCCTCCCCGTGCATGTTCTCGCAGCTGCAATTGTCAATGCCGGTGCACAGCTCAACACATGCCTCCTGCAACTCTGAGCCGTTCACTTCTGCTACCCATTTGCCGGAGCGTGTCATGTATGTCTTCCGGGCATTTACTTCTGTCTTCCTGCCAACGGCTTCATCATTTTTTATTATTAATTTTTTCATTATGTTAACCCCCTTTTTCTATGATTGTATAATTTCCTTTTTCTCTATAAATAAAAGATAAGCCTGAAGTGTGGGGATGTTAAGAGAAGGGGGGCAATACTTTTTGAAATGGAAAAATTGAGAATGGGGAGTGGAGAAATGAAAAGTTTGTATTTTCTTTAAATTAGTTTTTGTTTTTGAGCTTGGGAAGCAAAATACGATAAATTTGTGTTAAGAAAGAGAACATGGTTATTTGAGATAGTTACAACCTCGGAAATGGTGGGAAAAAAATTAAAACATGACTAAACACCGCTCAAAAAAATATTCGCTCTCGCCGAAGCGAACGGGATTCGATTTCGAATCCGTTCTCATGAAAGCTTCTTTGGCCCACAGGGAAGGCAGGCTTGCTGAAGCGGAAAAGGGTTACCGGGAGGTACTGAGAAGAAAGCCTGACTGGGGTCGATGTTTCACCAAAGATGCTTGAAAAGGCCGCGGAAAAGAAGATTTACAACCAGCTCGAGGTTTTTGACATCCTCCGGGACTGGACCTTCCCCGAAAAATTCGACCTGATATACAGCTCCAACGTTTTTGTATATTTCGGCAACCTTGACACGATCATCAGTTCCGCAGCTTCATACCTGGTTGGTGGAGGGATCCTTGCCTTTTCAGTCGAAAGACTTGAAGACAAAAGCAAAGAGTTCCAGCTCTTTCCCAGCGGCCGCTATGCCCACTCACGGACATATATCCAGGATTGCCTGAAGCGTCATGATCTGCAATTATTGGAGGAAATCAGATCGGACATCAGGAAAGAGTCAGGAAATCCGGTCAAGGGATTGTTGATTGTAGCGAAAAAGGAAGAGGGAAGGGAAATTGAAAAGTGAGCAGTTATTTATGTTTGATTTTTTTACGGAACTTTACTGAAGGCATAAGCCATGGGTCTGCTCAACCTGCTGTTAAAAAACCCGCTCGGGTTCATCATCATAGCCATCCCGCTGCTGTATGCCGTTATTTTTCATGAGCTGGCGCACGGCTGGGTGGCCTACCGGATGGGTGATCCAACCGCCAAATCGATGGGCCGCCTGAGCCTTAATCCGCTCAGGCACCTGGACCCCATGGGCACGCTCATGCTCTTTCTTTTCGGCTTTGGCTGGGCCAAGCCGGTTCCGGTGAATTTCAACCTGCTGCACGACAGGCGCCTGGGCATGATCCTGGTCTCTGCCGCAGGGTTTATCACGAACATCCTCCTGGCGTTTTGTGCTCTTTTTCTGTATCGACTGCTCTCCCCTCCATCATCAAGCATATCTGCTCAGCTGCTCTATTATTTTGCCAGGATCAACATCATCCTGGCTGCTTTCAACCTGATCCCGCTGCCGCCGCTTGACGGGTCGAAAATCCTGTTGGGTTTTGCGCCTTCAAACGTCCGGAATTTCCTTTTCAGTATTGAACGGTATGGTTTGATTATTATAATCGCGTTGCTCTACCTAGGTGTTCTGGACCCGATAATCCGTTTTTTCGAATGGATGATCATTTCGGTAATCAAGGTGATCATTCCTTAAATTGAAAATTTAAAATGGACAATGGAAAATGGTGGGCTGATTTTGATAGTGCCGAGAACTGACACTGCATTTAAGAAAGTGTCGGGATACCTGATTATTAGCTTTTCATTCCACATTTTACATTTTTAATTCTACATTAATAAAGTATGGTGTCCCGGATTTTTGCTTTTCATTCTCCATTTTACATTCTCAATTCTACATTTTAAAAATGTCGCTTATCACTTTACAGAACGTGTCGCTCTCCTTTGGCGGCCTGCCTGTGCTTGACAGAATAAGCATGCAGATCGAGACAGGCGAACGTGTCTGCCTGGTCGGCCGCAACGGTGAAGGAAAATCCTCCCTCATGCGGCTGATTGCCGGAGAACAACCACCGGACAGCGGCCGCATCATCAAGCAGCAGGGCGTAAAAACTGCCCGGCTTGACCAGGAGGTTCCGACCGCTCTTGAAGGGACGGTCTATGGCGTCGTATCGGGCGGTGCAGGTAAATTCATGGCTCTCCTGGACCGTCACCATAAAGTGAGCAGCAAGCTGGCCGAGGATGGCAGCGAGAGGCTGCTGGCTGAACTGGCTGAAGTGGAGCACGAAATGGAGACAGCCGGAGTCTGGCAGGTACGGCAGCAGATCGAAACCGTGCTTTCCCGACTGCAGCTGGACGGAGACCAGAAATTTTCCGAGTTGTCCGGCGGCACGAAGAGAAGGGTTATGCTAGCCCGGGCCCTGGTCTGCAATCCTGACCTGCTGCTCCTCGATGAACCCACCAATCATTTGGATATAGATTCCATCACCTGGCTGGAGGAATTCCTGCTGACCTCATCCTGCACCCTTCTCTTTGTCACCCACGACCGTGACCTGCTCAGGAAACTGGCAACCAGAATACTTGACCTGGAACGCGGCTCCATCAGCAGCTGGCCCGGCAATTATGACACCTATCTGCAGCGCAAGGAGGAGATGCTGTCTGCCGAGAGCAGTCAATATGCCCGGTTTGATAAAAAACTGGCCAAGGAAGAAGCATGGGTCCGGCAGGGGCTCAAGGCGCGGCGGACCCGCAACGAGGGAAGAGTCCGGGCCCTGCTTGAAATGCGCCGTCAATACCAGGCCAGGAGACAGCAGGTGGGAAATGTCCGGATGGAGATCACCGAGGGAGGGCTTTCCGGCAAGCTGGTTGCGGTTCTCAAGGATGTGTCTCTCAGTTTTGGCGACAGGAAGGTGATCAGGAATTTTTCGGGCACGGTCATGCGCGGGGACAGGATCGGCATTATCGGCCCCAACGGTGCCGGCAAGACCACCCTACTGCGTCTGCTGCTTGGCGAATTGCAGCCAAATACCGGCCGGGTTCGCCCCGGCACCAACCTGCAGCCGGTTTATTTCGACCAGCAGCGGGCTCAGCTGAGTGCGGCAAAAACCGTGATCGACAACCTGGGTGACGGCAGTGATTTTGTCGAGATCAACGGCCGAAAACGCCATATTATCGGGTATCTGCGTGATTTTCTTTTTTCCGCCGACCGGGCCCGTTCACCGGTTTCCATCCTATCCGGCGGCGAACGCAACCGTCTGCTCCTGGCAAAGCTTTTTGCCAGGCCGTCCAATGTTCTGGTGCTCGACGAGCCCACCAATGACCTGGATATTGAAACCCTGGAACTGCTTGAAGATCTTCTCATTGAGTACAGCGGCACAGTACTTGTTGTCAGCCATGACCGGGCCTTTCTCAACAACGTTGTGACCAGCACCCTGGTCTTTGAAGGAGAAGGGCGGGTGCGGGAGTATGCAGGCGGTTATGATGACTGGCTCCGGCAGCGACCCGAGCAGCAGGAAAAGACGGCCCCGGTCAGAAAAGAACGCAGGGAACGGCTCAAGGTCAAACCTGCTGGTCCTCGCAAGCTGACTTTCAAGGAAACCAGGGAACTGGAGGAACTGTCCGGCCGGATCGAGACCCTGGAAAATGAACAGAAGCTCCTTTACGAAGCAATGGCAGATGAATCGTATTACCGGGATGACGGCAAGGCTGCGGCTCAGGCCGGCACCAGACTGAACGAACTGGCCCAACTGCTGGAAGAGGCTTATGGACGCTGGGAGGAGTTGGAGAGTATACGGGAAGAATTTGAAAATAAGTGAAAATGTAAAAATTCAAGATTCAAAGTACCATAAATTGCATAAAATTAGATATACAAATTCCTTAAAATGAATAAATCAGATAAACCGAAACAGGAGACCGCCTTTCACAGTCTTACCCCGGACACGGTTATCACCCTGGTGGAGGGAGCCTTGGGAAAGCGTTGTACCAATCTTTGCCGGCCACTGATCAGCTATATCAACCGGGTCTACGAACTACAGGCCGAGGACGGCAGCGGCCTGGTTGCCAAGTTCTACCGGCCCGGCCGCTGGACGCAGCAGGGGTTGCAGGATGAGCATGACTTCCTCCTTGAGCTTGCCGGAGAGGAGGTCCCGGTTGTGGCGCCGCTCCTGCTCCGCGACAGCTCCAGCCTTGGCAGTTACAATAACATTCATTTTGCCGTGTTTCCCAAAAAGGGCGGCCGCAGCTTTGATGAATACAATGATGACCAGTGGGAGGAACTGGGACGCCTGCTGGGCCGCACTCACAATATCGGGGCCATGCATCTGCCAAAGGACCGGCTTACCATGGCACCGGACATTTCAACCCGGCAGCAGGTTGATTATATCCTGGCCGGCAGCTTCATGCCGGAAGACCTGTTGGCACGGTTCAGGGATCTGACCGACTCCCTGATCAGGGAAATTACTCCCCTGTTTGACCAGAAAAGTATGATCCGAATTCACGGCGACTGCCATTTCTCCAATCTCATATACCGACCGGGTGAATCGTTCCACATCATCGACTTTGACGATATGGTAACAGGTCCGCCGGTGCAGGATTTCTGGATGCTGCTCCCGGGCCACCGGGAAGATTCAACCGCCGAGATCGAGATATTTCTGGAAGGCTACGAGACGTTTCGAGCTTTTGACATGAACAGCCTGCGGCTGATCGAACCGCTGCGCGCCATGCGCTATATCCATTACACAGCCTGGTGCGCCTACCAGTTTGCCGAGGACGGTGAAACCAGGGTGGATGAGGAGTTCGGTTCCCGGCATTACTGGCAGACAGAGATGGGAGACCTGGAGGATCAGCTGGAAAGGATTTTGAAAATGTAAAATTGAAAATGTAAAATTGGTGCACAGTTCTCGGTACAGGGGAAAGACATTTGGACGGTACAAGACGGGCGGATATAAAGCCCGGAACAGAAGTTAGCATTGTGTTGAAGCAGGATCAGCGGTCAGGGAAATTGACCAGGGGCATAGTCAGGGACATCCTGACCAAATCTGCCACCCATCCCCATGGAATCAAGGTCCGACTGCAGAGCGGTGAGATCGGCCGGGTTAAAGAAATTAAAAAGTGAAGATTTGAAATTGAAAATGCGTATCACTGAAGAACTGCTTGAGGTTAGGGACCACACCACGGAAGGCTACAAGCCCGTGGTTGATTTCGAAGCCTGGCGCGTCGCGGTATTAAACTATTCCCCAAGCCTGCAGTCTGAAAACATCACCTCTATGCAGCGCCACAATGAAACCGATGAGGTGTTCGTACTGCTGCGTGGCCGTTGCATCCTGTTCCTCGGCCAGGGGGATGATGCTGCCGTGACACAGATATTTGCCGAGGATATGGTGCCCTTCAAAATATATAATGTCAAAAAAGCTGCCTGGCACACCCATATCCTGAGCGAGGATGGAATGGTGCTGGTCGTGGAGAACAGGGACACGACCTACGACAACTCACCCTTTTGCCGCTTAACCGAAGCGCAGCAGGAAGAGATTGTCGAACTGGCCCGGAGTTTGAAAATTGAAAAGTGATAATGGAGAATTAAAAATTGTCTTTTATCCTGATCGTTCTTAGTTTTTGGGTTCAGGAACTTGACCACATCAAATAAGGAACTGAAAAATGGCATATTTTTATTGTTGGCTTACCTTTTTAATATTTCATTCATTGTACGCAGGGTATCAGAATTATAAAGAATTCCGTGATATAGGTTATAATAAGCCTTATTTTGAGCAAACCGGCCAAAAGATTGAATTTACCGGGGGTTTTGGCGAAACTGTTTCCTGCACTCTGGTCAGTGCCTTACGGCAACTGTTCTCTCCTGCTTTTCTGATATCATCAACTATCTATTTCCTGCCAATAGCCATCCTGTTACTTTTTATCTCACAATAATGTAAAATTTAACACTTTTTTTCACAGCTTTTTCTCCTCAGTACAAAGTTGCTTTATCGCTTTATGCACCACCCGGAACTGTTCAGCATTTTCCGCTAATTAGTTTTCCTTTTTTCCCTGTTCCGGGAAATTTCTTTATTTACTGCCAATACTTTCAGAAGGGAATGAGTTCCATCATCTTCTGTTTTCAATTCTCCATTAAAGCATTGGATATCCCAATGGCCTTCAGTCTGCAACAATATGGCGAAACTGCTCTTTAATGGTTAAAATTTAAGATACAATCCGTTCAACCCTTCCTGGAGGTGTGCTATCAAAACTGCAGCTTCAGAAAATAGAGGATGGCTTTCAGGCCCCCTCATTCTTCTTGTTTTGGCATTGTCAATCGGTCTCTATGCTGGCGGAGTGTCAATATCACAAGCCGATGACACAGGGAAGGCCGTCCTGTTGAATATCAAAGGCCCCATCGGACCGGCAGTCAGTAATTATGTCATACAAGGCATAGAAAAAGCCGAGGAGGAAGACGCTGCCATAGTTATCCTGCAGATGGACACCCCGGGCGGTCTTGTCGAGTCCATGCGTGATATCATTAAAAAAATCCTCACCTCCACGGTCCCGGTAGTGTCATATGTTGCGCCGGGAGGCTCCCGGGCGGCAAGCGCCGGGACCTATATTCTTTATGCCGGCCATATTTCGGCCATGGCCCCGACCACTAACCTGGGCGCCGCGACACCGATACAGATCGGCGGCATGCCGGGAATGCCTGATAAGGAAACCGCCCCGCCTGAAAATGAGGGAGACAAGGCCTCCAACAAAACACCCGATGCGCTGGAGCGCAAGATGGTTAATGATGCTGTGGCCTATATCAAGGCGCTTGCCAACAGGCACGGCCGCAACGCGGAATGGGCCGAACAGGCGGTGCGCGAAGCGGTGAGCCTCACCGCCGAAGAGGCATTGCAGCTCAAGGTTATTGACCTGGTGGCGGCCAGTCAGGCGGAACTGCTGCAGCAGATTGACTGCAGGGAAGTGGTCATGGAGAACGGCCGGCTCACCCTGGCTACCAGAGGGCTGATTATTGAACATTTTGAACCGGACTGGCGTATGAAGATCCTGACAGTCATCACTGATCCCAACATCGCCTATTTACTAATGCTGCTCGGCATCTACGGGCTGATTTACGAGCTGGCCCATCCCGGTTTTGTCCTGCCGGGCATCGTCGGCACTATCTGCCTGCTTCTTGCGCTCTATACCTTCCAAATCCTGCCGATTAATTATGCCGGGCTGGCATTAATCATCCTTGGTATCGCCTTCATGACTGCCGAAGCCTTCGTGCCCAGTTTCGGCGCCCTGGGAATCGGCGGGATTATCGCCTTTGTGGCCGGTTCCGTCATCCTGCTGGATGAAGAGACCATGCGCATATCACTGCTCCTGGTTGGCCCAATAGCCCTTATCTCCGCAGGGTTTATCCTGTGGATAATGACCCGGGTGTACACCATGCGGCGAAAAAAAATCATTACCGGCGCCGAAGGGATGATCGGCACAACCGGTGAAGCCATGGAGGATTTTACAGGACGGGGCCGGGTCTGGGTCCAGGGCGAATCCTGGCAGGCGCAGTGCGCCGAACCGGTCAAAAAAGGCCAGAAAATGCTGGTAACAGCAAAAGAAGGCTTACTGCTGGAGGTAAAAATTTCACAGGAGGATATGCCATGATCTTACCATTTAATTTAGCTCCTTTCATTATACCTGTCCTGATAATCGTCCTATTTCTCTTCCTGTCCCTCAGGATTGTGCCGGAATACCAGCGTATGGTGGTTCTCTTTCTCGGACGGTTTCAGGCAGTCAAAAAACCGGGCCTGCGCATCGTGGTACCCGGCATTCAGCAGGCTTTCCGTGTCGACCTCCGGGTTATCACCATGGATGTACCCAGCCAGGACGTCATCTCACGGGATAATGTTACAGTGAGGGTTAATGCGGTTCTTTATTTTCGGGTGGTTGATCCTGAGAAGGCCATCATCCGGGTGGAGAACTACCTGAATGCCACCAGCCAACTGGCCCAGACCACCCTGCGTTCCGTATTGGGACAGCATGAACTGGACGAGATGTTGGCCGAGCGCGAAAAGATGAACGCCACCCTGCAGGAGATCATCGATAAGCAGTCAGATGCCTGGGGTATAAAGGTCACCAACGTTGAGATAAAGCATGTTGACCTGAATGAGAATATGGTGCGGGCCATTGCCAAACAGGCCGAGGCGGAACGTGAACGACGGGCCAAGATCATCAATGCCGAAGGTGAATTGCAGGCCTCGGAAAAACTGCTGGCAGCAGCCAATGTCATTTCCCAGAACCCGCAGGCATTACAGCTCCGTTATCTGCAGACCCTGATTGATCTGTCAACCGAGAACCACACCACAGTGGCTTTTCCTCTACCGCTGGATATTCTGGAGGCTTTCGGGATAAAGATAGGTAAACAGGGCCAGGGGGGTTAATATTAAAAATGGAGAATGGAGAATGGTGCTCATTTACGATAATAAATGATTATTTTTAGATGGATGCTTATGTTGACATTAACCCTGTAAAAATAATTGGACCCGGAAGTAATGAAAAAACGTGTACGGATTGACATTGACTACCGCAGGGATTGCTGATGGGGCTATAAAGACGTGCGGGCACGTCTCAGCAGCATGGCAGTCGGCCAGGAATTCTGTTTCCTCTGCATAGAAAAAATGGCAGAAAAGATGGACAGGGTCATGGCCCTGGCCGGAGGTGAAATATTCAACAGGGAAGACAGGTCCTACGGTGTTGTCATCTGTGTGCGGAAAAAGGCGCAATTGTAAATATAGAGCCGGTTTTTTCTTCAATACTTCATTTCGTTAATATAAGGATTCAAGACTTGTCTCCTCTTCTATGAAGCGCATTCTAAAAAAAACCTTAAAAATCTTTACAGTTCTTAGCCTGCAGGGTTTGATCCTGGCAGGCTGTTCCGGGAATAAAGACTGGCGCACCGCCAGTCGGGAATCTGCCGGGATCGCACCGGACCCTGCCAGCACACATGAGGCCGTTCTGCAGGTATATGGAGCCAAAGCCTGGGGCTGGCGGGGCTGGTTTTCCATCCACACCTGGATTGCGGCAAAGCACACCGGCGAAACCTCTTATACAGTCTATGACGTGGTTGGCTGGCGTCTCCATCGCAACCACCCTGTTTTAAGGATCGTCGAGGATATTCCGGACCGTTACTGGTATGGCGAGAAGCCCAGAATCATCAAAGAGTTTCGAGGAGAAAGAGTCGATACCCTGATTGATTCCGTAAACAGGGCTGCCAATGCTTATCCCTGGAAAACCACCTACAAGGCCTTCCCGGGCCCCAACAGCAATACCTTCACCGGTTGGATAGCCAGACAGGTCCCTGAACTGGAGCTGAATCTGCCCTTTTCAGCCATCGGCAGCGGCTACACTGACTAGATAAAAATTTCTTTTCTGGGAAAAAGAATGGGAGAAACTTTCAAAACCCTATTTCTGGTACACGGGACTGGGTGATCCGTCAACATAGATGCCTTCCAGATATGAAAGTTTTCTTGGCAGCTGCTGCGCCATCCCCCTGCCTATAAGGAAGGTTGCCGGCCGCCCGACCCCAAGAGTTCCCAGCTTTTCCATAGCAAAGAACTTTGCGCCGTTTTCCGAGGCACATTGAATGGTTTCCTCCAGGCTATAACCGGCCTTGATGAACAACTTCATCTCCTCGACCATTGACTCGCCATGGAGGATACCGATACTGCCGGCACCTGTTCCCACAGCCGTTGTCACTCCAAGTTTTCTAGCAAGCCGTAGCTGGGACAGCTGTTCGGCGAGCATTTTTTTCCAGAAAGTTTCCGCACCTGGAACCGGCTTTCCCGGAGCTACGTAGCGTGTTGAGAAACGACAGCACACATCTCCGCTGCTGCCTGCAGCATCCAGCCTATTCCTGGCCCGCAGGACACTGGGAATCCACAGGACATTCCTGGCCGCCATTTTCCTGAGATTATCTTCGCCCATGGCATATCCCTGTTCGATGGCATCGCATCCGGCCGCAAGCGCCTCCGCCACCTCCTGTTGGCCATTGGCTATCACCACTGCTTTTTTCCCGCCTCTATGCTGGAGGATACGATGCAGGTCTTCATTGCTGAACCCGGGTTCCTTGGGTTTTACGTCTTCGATGTTTCCGGAATAATCAATCTTGAGAAAATCGGAGCCTGCCGGGCCGACGGCTGGACAATCCTGTGTGTTCCGGCAGAGACGGCCGGATGTCCGGATGGCAATGATATTATCCGGCGCCCCGACCTGCTGGTCATATCCACGCAGGTCTTCCAGGTCATCGCTTGCGGCTGCCCCCAGTACTCCGTGTATATGGCAGTAGTGCATATGCCTCTCCAGCATGGCTGCCTTTTTCGCCATACCGACCTTATTGACGCTCGAACCCGATCTCCTGTCCACAGCAGGTGATTGTGTCAGGGAGACGCTGCAGTCAACCAGGGCCGGCACAACTGTACAGTAGGAAAAGTCATCAATCGAAGCCTCGTCGCTGCGGGGCAGTTCAGCTGCGGAGCCAATGGCTGTAATAAAGCTATCCTTGACCTCCAGAAATACCTTCCTGCGCCTGTCGGCACCGCTGCCGTCGATAAAACTTCCTGCCAGTATGTATCGTATTTTGCTCATGAATATTGTCAGTCCCATGAAATCCTATACATTTATATACCCATATGCCAAATACTTTCTACCATACCTGCAAAGCAATTCTACGCACAATTGGGCTTTCTGCGGCGATCCGGGAAAAATAATTATTTTACGATATAATTTTCGGAGAATTGAGCGGAAATTTGAGATTTCCCTTTTTTGCTGGTACTATTTCTGTGAAGGCGCAGCTGCAAAATAAGTCCGGAGGCTGGTACTCGACCATTAAAAGAGAGAGGTGTTTTCATGAACTACCATACGGCATTAAGAGGGTATACTTCCAAAAGGATTGAAGAAATCGGCACAGCCGACATTCTCCTCGGCATACCCTGCTATAACAATGAAACCACCATCACCCACGTTATACAGATGGTAACCCATGGACTGGCAAAACATTATCCGAATAAGAGATGTGTTTTATTTATTGCTGACGGCGGTTCGACGGATGACACCCGGGAGGCGGCCAAGGAATTCCAGATTAAACCCTGGCAGGAGAAAATTGTCTCCATTTACCGGGGGCAGGCAGGTAAGGGAACGGCCCTGAGGTCTGTTTTCGAGGCGGCGGAAAGTTTAAAGGTAAAAGTGTGTGCTATGGTGGATTCCGACCTGCGGAGCATCACCGCCGACTGGGTCCGATACCTGATCGACCCTATACTTGAAAAAGGCTACCAGTATGTTTCACCGGTCTATGTCCGGCATAAGTATGATGGCACCATAACCAACAACATAGTCTACAATCTCACGCGGGCCCTTTACGGAAAACGTATCCGCCAGCCCATAGGCGGTGATTTCGCGATCTCACGGGATGTGGCCAAGTACTACATAGAACAGGATGTCTGGGACACCGACGTTGCCCGTTTCGGCATTGATATCTGGATGACCACAAACGCCGTAACCCATGGATTCCGCATTTGCCAGTCCAATCTGGGTGTCAAAATACATGATGTGAAAGATCCGGGTCAGCATCTTGGACCGATGTTCCGCCAAGTGCTTTCAGCCCTGTTCTCATTGATGGAACGGTATGAAGATGTCTGGAAAAAGGTGAAAGGAAGCGAGCCCCTCGATCTCTTTGGATTTGAAGGAACCTTTGAACCTGAGCCTGTGAATGTCAACCTTGATCTGATGGTTGAACATTTTAAAACCGGCTACCAGCAGTTTTCTTCCCTCTGGAAAGGTATATTCTGCCAGGATTGTTTTGAAGCAATAAAGAAGGCGTCGGGAACAGATACCGCCCAGTTTCACATTCCGACCGAAACCTGGGTCAAAATGCTTTACGAACTGGCCGCGACCTATCATTTGTGGAGTGCCAACAGGAATAAACTCCTTGACCTGATGACACCCCTTTATTTCGCCCGGGTTGCATCCTTTGTCCGCCAGAGTTGGGATATGTCTTCAGCAGAAGCAGAAGCCCTCGTCGAAGAGCAGGCCATAAAATTTGAGGAACATAAAGATTACCTTATCAAGATCTGGGATGAAAAATCCGCTGAAAAAATGATGCAGGGGAAGGCATGTGAGCCCACGGTCTCCATTTAAAATGGTCTTTAGCAGGTCTTTTTCAGCCTTGTTAAGTTTCGATAGTTTGCCCGCCTATGTTCCGAACGGAGTACTTAAATCATGATTTGCAGAACTTCTTGACCCGTTCCCCGGTAATGGAGGCCTTGTCACAGCTGCTGCCCTCTTTGGGATTACAGTCAAGCAGAATGGTCATCACCCTGTCAGCCAGTCTGTAATGGCCTTCATCTTCCAGTCTGCCCAACAGGTCTGAGGTCAACTTGTTGAATTCAACACATTTGGCATAATCTGAAGTAGCACGCTGGTGGAGGTCGCAGGCCTTTTCCAGGTCTTTCTGGATATTTTCGGAAAGTTCTTTGGTCATTATATTAAAAATTCATTCATTTTATACTTGAGATACAAAGTTATGGGCATCATCTTGCCTGGTTTTTAAATATAAGACCGCAGGGTGCATTTGGGAAGGGGGAGGGGATGGAAAGGGTAAATTGAGAAGGGAAAATGGGAAAAGGGAAAAAAGAGGGGTAGTGGATTATTTTTTTTATCTACCCGGCCAGGGGTTCCCGAGTCACGACAGTCCCCGTATCTTATTTCCCGATACTGAATTTTAATGTATCAACATATTTCCCGGAACTATCATAGATCTGAAACGTATAAAAACCCACCGGCAGGTTCTTCCAGCAGGTCAGCACTTCATTATCACCTGTTTTATTTACGTTTCCGGAATCAATACTTTCCAGTATGCCTTCTTTATATAACCTGTAGGAAAATGCTGAACTGCCATAACCGGATATTTTGACACATGGAGTTTCGTCTGCCCTGAAAGAGTCACGGCTGGCATTCACACCGGAGTATCTATCCAGTTTAGCGATGGCATATATTGCTTTGGCCGGAGTGTTTGGCGCTGCGCAGCCACCGAGTAAAATAGGAACAATTAGTAAAAGTACCAGTTTTTTCATGGAAGTCTCAATTTTAAGGATTGGCAGCAGTAAAGGTCAGATTCATTTTTTTCAGATCAGAACATTGCCGGTTCCGGATCTCTCGCCAGAAGTTCCCTGAGCCGGTCCGTTGTCTGGACCCCGGCGGCAAGGACCCGGCCATTAGAGACAAACGAAGGTACAGCACGGATCCCTATCCGCCGGGCTTCCTCTTCGTCCCCGAGTACTTCACCGGTAAACCGATGGCTGTCAAGGGCCTGGGCAAGAGATTCAGGCGCAAGACCCATCTCGGCAGCGAGATTCATCAAGATTTGTTTATCTCCAATATCAAAACCGAACTCGAAAAAGCCCCGGAAGAGAGCCAGGTTGTATT
This sequence comes from Deltaproteobacteria bacterium, assembly GCA_019313095.1. GTDB lineage: Bacteria > Desulfobacterota > Desulfobulbia > Desulfobulbales > BM004 > BM004. Next base: position 13,496 of record JAFDBU010000277.1, read on the forward strand.
CGGCAAGCCGATCGTGACTCCCGGCCCACTTTGCAGCCTCATGGGCCAGCCGGGAACGGGGCTGGATCGACGGCTTTTTCAAGGGCATGTTCATTTTCTCGGCCAGTGGATAGACATGGTCCCGCCAGGCGCTGGTCAGGTATTCGCCCTGCGGATCAAGCAAGGGCAATGGTTCCGGCCGCAGTTCAAAAGCCCGCCAGCAGATAGTCAGGTTATTTTCTGATTTTGCCAGTTCCGCCATGGCCGGCTCCGCCAGCCAACAGAACGGTCAAAGATAGTCGGAAAAAATGTCGAGGGTTTTCATAATTTCTTCCTTGACTATATAAAGATAAATGAGGGTTGTCATCAAACAATACTGGTGACGAGTAACGGACAGAGAGAAAATGCAAAATTGAGAATCGAACGACCGATCAGCCGCAAGGAACTGCTCTGCTTACCGGTCATCGGCGCCATTCTCTGCTGTTACTGGCACCGGCATCGATCGCCACTGCGTCAGGGATCATCTTTGCCAAGATCATGAACCTGTTAATGAAGGAAAAAACAAACCCATTATTGGGGGCAGCAGGGATTTCCGCCGTGCCGGGGTCAGCCCGGGAAGTTCATTTGGTAGGACTGAAAGAGGATCCCGACAATTACCTGTTGATGCTAGCCATGGCCTGAATGCAACGGGATTTATCGGCTCGGTGATCTGTGCCGGTGTTCTCTGGAGCTTTATGATGAGATAAATTGAGAATGTAAAATGAGGTATTACTTCATTCGGAAATAGCTCAGTCGTATCCGAGAATAATCCCCCTGGTTTCCTTGGGCAGCACCTTGCTGTATTCCGACGTGAGAGAACTGCGGAGGCTCTGCAGCATTTTCATGTAAACGGTTTGCGAGGTCTTGCGAACTTTTATTTTTCTGTTTTTTTTCATTTTCTTTCCTCATGAAAGAGAAGGTTTTAACAACCTCAGCCGGTTTGATCCAACCGGTGGCTATCCCGATTAATGTTACGTTGAAATATATAATTCAAGTTTCGTGCCATTTCATCTGCTTGCTGGAAATTGCCAATATTCCAAGGTTGTTATGCCAAAAAATAGAAAAATTCAAGTGAAGTGCTGCAACAATCTCGTCAAAGATATATTACAAAATTGTAATACTTTTTACAATTTTGTAATACTTGGCAGAAGGCAATTAAAGGAAAAATGGAGATTAGAAACCTGGTCAGGCGGGTAAACGAAGGAGTCGATTATCGCTTTTAATGTACCTGGCTCCGTGGCCGGACCAGCAGCACAAACCTGGTTGTTTTTATCTCCAAAGCATTTCATTTTTAATTCTATATTTTACTTTTTCAATGTTCCTTTACTATCCCGTCTGCCGCCCTGATGCCGCTGGCCCAGGCCCCGGTAATCCCCCTGCTGGTGCCTGCCCCGTCCCCTATCAGGTATATATTCTCCGCTGCCTGGAAATACTCGTCGATAAACCGCGGTTTGTTGGCATAGAGCTTGATCTCCGGATAATACATGATGGTGCCGGGATGCAGAACCCCGGGTACGATGGTGTCCAGCATTTTCATGGCGTTCCACATGGGTTTTAATATCTTGGCCGGCATTGCCAGGCTGATATCTCCTGCCGTACAATCCGGTAATGTCGGTTCAAAATCATAGAGATCCCTGTTAAAGGTCTTGGTCTCCGACCGTTTTCCCAGGCGAAAATCACCTACCCGCTGCATGATCGGTTTGTTTCCTCCCAGGAGCATGGCCTGGCAGCCGAGCATTTCAGCAAAATCCTGGCCGCTGGCCAAAGGCTCGGTCAGGCTTACCGTCTTGAGCAAAGCGAAATTGACCATACCGTTCGTGGGCAGTGAACTGCTGTAGGCGTGCCCGTTGACGCTGAAATATTCACGGCCGTCCCTGGTTTCGTAGCGTTCCCTCACCACATAGGCAGCGCCGCTATTGGTGCAGAAGGTGCGTACCCTGTGGGGAAAATTGAACTTGGGATCATAATAGTCTCTGACAATGGAAAAACGTTCTTCGCGGGTCTCGACCCTGATGCCGATATCAACAACATTGTCGAGGAACGGAATACCTGCTTTAGCCATGGCACGCTGCAAAAAACGGAACCCCCCTCTTCCCGGCGCCAGGATAAGGTCCCGGTAGCCGATCTCCCGGCGGCTGGTAACTATCAGCCTGGCAGCGGGATCAACGTCGTTTACTGTCTCCTCTAGGCTCACCTCGACTTTGCGGCCTGCAAGCTCGTCCATGAGACGCTTGATCAGCTTAAGCCCTCCGTCGGTTCCCAGGTGGGCCTGGCGGATGTCAAGCAGGCTCACCCCCAGCCGCTCCGCCCTTTTATTATAGGTTTCCAGGTCAATCCTCTGCATGAACTCAGGGTTAAGACGCTGGATGACCAGCGGCAGGTACTGCTCCGCCTGTTCACCAGTCCAGCAGTCTACCGGGAACCCGACCGGGTAGGTAAAATTCATCTTGCAGTCGTGCCTGAGACCTCCGGTGCAGTGTTTTTCCTTATCTATTACCAGCAGCCGCAGACCAGGTTTCCGGTCGCTCAGACGAAAGGCCGCGCCCAGTCCGGCCGGACCTGTGCCGACAATGATGCAGTCATATATCTCCATAGGATGGACCCCTTGTTGCGGGAAACTTCAATTGTATCACCGCTGATGTCTTAAAAAATAGCATTTAGAGATAAAAAGCCGGTTTTCTATCTTCTACAATGGTGTGGCTGAGAAACCAGTCTTG
>JAFDBU010000278.1 GCA_019313095.1 Deltaproteobacteria bacterium
CGGCCCGTTTTGACGTTGTTGGTGTTCGGTTAATAAATAAAAATGGAACTTGGCTGCAGGATGCCAGGGTAGAAATAGTGCAGAATGCATTTGAGTTTTCATATGCCAACCGGTGAATAATCAGCATGAGAATATATTTGCTTTCAGTCATGGGGCGGGAAGATTGATGTCTGGTAGGGATAATAAGCATAATATTTTCTCCACCAGACCCAGCCTGGTCGCAATTACCATGGGCTGTCCGGTTGGCATCGGTCCGGAAATAATCTTGTCCTATCTTGCAAAAAAGAAATTTCCAGCCAATTATTTACCATTAGTGGTCGGTGACATCGGTGTGCTGCAACGCTGCGCCAGGGAATTGCGGATTAACATTGAGATTACTGCCTGGAAACCTGGTAACCCAGTCGATAGTACGAGGATCCATGTTGTTGAACCGAAGAGGGGTGCAGGATATGCGCTTCAGCCGGCAAGCCTGAATTGGGGCCAACCTGAAAGGGAAACAGGTCATGCTGCAGTTGCCTATATCAGAGAAGCCGTGCGTTTGATAAAAAAGGGGCAACTGGACGCCTTGGTTACCTGCCCGATTGCAAAACATGCCATCCAACTTGCAGGTTACGAATTTCCAGGACATACTGAAATGCTGGCGTCATTATGCGATACCAGGGACTTCGGCATGATGATGGCCGGCAGGAGGTTAAAGGTCTCACTGGTTACCATACACCTGCCGATAGCAAAAGTGGCGGAGGCATTGAACCAGGAAGAAGTCAGGCGCATTATTAAACTTACCGGTGAAACACTTATCAGGGACTTTGGCATGGTCAGGCCGCGTATTGCAGTCGCCGGGCTAAACCCCCATAGCGGAGAATCAGGACTTTTCGGCCAGGAGGAAAGGTCGATAATTGAACCCGCAGTTGCAGAAGTTACTTCGGAAAAATGGGAATTGGCAGGTCCGCTGCCGCCTGATACGGTTTTTAAGATGGCCTTGGACAACAGATATGATGCAGTTGTGGCCATGTATCATGATCAGGGTTTAATCCCCTTTAAAATTGTGCATTTTAAGGATGGGGTTAATCTCACCATGGGACTTCCCATTATCCGTACATCTGTTGATCATGGCACTGCCTATGATATTGCCGGTAAAGGTATTGCAAGTGATTCCAGCCTGAAAGCCGCCTTCCTGCTAGCCACTGAAATCGTTGGCCATAGAAAAATAAGTAAATGAAGACAGTTGTTCGAAGGTGAAACATTTAATCAAAGTGATAAATCTATGGCCGCTAAAAGATCTCTCTGGTAAAGATGAGATAAAGACTGACCGAAAAACTGATCTTAATTTCTATCAGTGAATATATACGAAGCCATGCCACAATGCCCGGGCGGGTATGGATGGCATCAAAAGTAGATAATGTTTTCCGAAAGTTGCCTGTTTCCCCGTGGCCGTAATACCCCATCCCCTTAGGATTGGGATAGGTCATATGAGGCAAGTTTCTTTTACTGACACTTCAATTGTCTAAGATTATGAATACAGATGATTTTCAATCAGGCCAGTCTGATGAATGTAAACATGACCGGAAGGATGTCTTGCGTATACCCGGCGGCCTGTTTATTGTTTTTGAAGGTATTGACGGGACAGGTAAATCCACCCAGGTCCGCCTGCTGGCTGAAAAGCTCAGAAAGCTTGGATATGCTGTTATTCAAACCCGAGAACCTACCGACAGCCTCTATGGGCAGAAGATCAGAGAATTGTTTACTGACCGGACGTCTGTTTCGCAGGATGAAGAGTTGCAGCTTTTTATAGCAGACCGCGATCAGCATGTGCGGGAAGTAATTACACCGGCTTTGTCGGATGGCTGTATCGTGGTCAGCGACCGGTACTATCTTTCAACTGTTGCATATCAGGGTGCTAACGGGATGGACCCTGATATGATACTGAAAAAAAATGCGGTTTTTCCGGTTCCTGATCTGGCATTTATACTTGAAATAAAACCTGCCCAGGGCATCGAACGCATACAGAACCAGCGAAATGAACACCCAAATACCTTTGAGGAGGAAGCAAATCTGCTGAAGGTGGCTGAAATATTTGCCGCCATGGAACAGGATTTTATTAAGAGAATAAACGGGGCCGGGACCATTGAAGATGTTCATCGCCAGGTCATTGAAAAGGTTGCTGGTCTCCTGGCCAGAAAAACAATGAATCAAGGGGGAAACTGAGTAAAACCCGAGATGATTCTATATTATCAATTATGATCTGTTTCAGAATTGGAGTTGACCCCTTCTTATGCAAAATTTAAGACTCACTTACAAAGCTCCCTGGATTAAAATAAAACGGATTATGTCGAGACGGTTTATTGGATTAAAGGATTACAGTTACCCTTCTCTGTCCAATGTAATCGGATGTATGGTTTTTGTTCTGTTGTCCATTTCCTGCGCTGCTTCTTCAGTTGAATCTCCTGAGCAAAAGAAAGTTCTTACCGGTTATAACCAACCGGAACAGGAAAGAACTGATGAGGCTGATGATATTGCCTGTTCCTATTTCTATTTTCTCTGGGGCAAGACCGCTGAAAACAACGACCGTTTTGAAGAAGCTCTTGAGGCTTATGAGAAAGCGCTTCTGTGCGATGAGGAAAGTGAGTTCTTAAAACAGAGCTTGGCTGTTCTACTGATTAGGATGGATCGTAAGGAACAGGCTGCAGAAGTGCTTGAGCAGATCATCAGCCGTAATCCCCAGGATGTGGAAAACAGAATTTTACTCGCCAAGGTGTATCGGAGTATGGGGCTAATGGATGAGGCAGCGGTTATTTACCAGAGTCTTCTGGAAATAAAGGAAGACCACGACACTTTGCTGATGCTCGGAACGCTTTATGCCCAGAATAAAGATTATGAAAAAGCCCAGAAAATACTTAACCGTCTCATTCAGCTTGAAGATGATTCATACCAGGCCCATTATTCCTTGGCAAGGCTATATAGGGAGTTGCGATACTATGATAAGGCTGCTGCCGCATATGAAAAGGCGCTTGAACTCAACTGGTTTGAGAGACTGGCTTATGAGGTTGCGGAATTCTATGAGGAGCGGCAGAACTATGACAAGGCCATTGTGGTATACAATAGAATAATTGATGAAGGTCAATCAAGCGATATGGCCAAGACAAGGCTGGTAAACCTGTATCTTTCCCTTGAGGAAAATGACAAAGCTTTAAAATTACTGCGTGATCTGCGGTCGATCATGCCGGAATCCCACAGCGTTGATATAACGATCAGCCGTATACTTCTCAGCCAGGAAAAATATGACGAAGCCATTATGATCCTGAGGGATGTTTTAGAGACCAATCCTGAGTTGACGGTTGTGCGCTATCTAATCGGCATGGCCTATTATCAGAGTGAGCAATACCAAAAAGCGGAAGAGTATCTGCAAATTATTCCCCCGGAGTCCAACCTGTATGAGGATGCAGTTTTCCTAAGGCTTAAAATTTTGGGAGAAGGAGATGATAATAAGGTGAAAGCCATACAGCTTCTGGAGCAACAGATAAGTGATGCTGTTACCAGAAAACCCAGTTTCTATATTCTGCTTGCCTCTCTCCATCGTGAAAATAATGAAGTTGAGAAGGCCGGGGAAATCTATGAACAGGCTTTGAAATTATATCCGGAGGACATAGACCTCCTTTACAACTATGGTATATTTTTTGAAAAAAAAGGTGAGCAGGACAATGCCATGGCCGAGATGCAGAAAGTGCTGGCTATGGATCCAGACCATGGAGCTGCCCTTAACTATGTCGGCTATACCTGGGCGGATAATGATATTCACTTGGAGCTGGCCCTTGAGTATATAAAAAAGGCCGTAGAACTTATGCCGGATGACGGCTATGTCAGGGATAGTCTGGGTTGGGTCCTTTATAAGATGGGGGATATCGAACAGGCAATTGTCGAATTGGAAAAGGCTTCTGAAATGGTTGGCAGCGATCCTATAATAAAAGAACATCTGGGAGATGTATATCTTGAGGCTGAACAGTTTGAAAAGGCCCTGACTGCTTATAAGGAAGCCTATGAACTCTATAAGGAAGAGGACAAAAAGGATAACGTTAACATCAAGATAAATTCTATCAATTCCAGGGGCCAAAAGTGAGGAGACGGTTACGGATTGATCTCCCTAATCCAGTAATTCTCCTTTTGCTCTTGCTGATTTTTAGCCAGGGTTGTGCCGGCCCGGTTTTGCAAACCTACCCTGCCGATCAAAAAGAGATTACCACAGTTTCTAAAGCCTTTTTAAGCTCTCAGAAGTTACGTGATAAGGCATGCAACTGCTGTATCGATGCCGAAGTCGATATTTCCTTGTCTATGCCGGGCTGGTTTCGTAATCATACAGGAAAATTTTCAGCTTATCTCCAGGCAATGGAACCTGGTTATATAAAGTTAGTGGCGCTAAACCCACTGGGGCAACCCTGGTATGTTTTCGTAACTGACGGTAAAATGTTTAAGAGCCTGAATATTTTTGAAGAAAAAGCATATTCAGGTTCAGTACAATCTGAAACTTACAATAAATTTGCTCCTGCCGGATTTGACCCACGGGTCTCCTACTTCTGGCTGAACGGCAGAATGCCATCGGGAGATATGCAGATTAAGGCTGTGATGCGCGACAGGGAGCAGGATGCATTCTGGCTGCAAATTAATCATGCCAATAGGGCTGCTGAGAGTATGGTACTCTTTGATCCGGACGAAATGCTTATTCTAAGACATGTTTTACGGGATGAACGCGGAAAACATCTCGCAGAAGTAGTTTATGCAGACTATCAGTTACTATACGGGGAAAGAAACAAAGACTCTGGGAGTGTTTCAGTTAACGGCCCTGTCCAAGCTGTAAAGCATTTTTGTAAGGTTCCGGGCAGAATAACTATTTCTTCCCGGGCAGGTTCAGAGAAAATTGAAGTAAAACTTCATTCATTTATTGAGGGTGTTCACTTTTCTGAAGAGAATTTCTCCCTGGATATCGCGGATAATTTTCAACAACTGCTTGTCAAATAAAGGCACACCATCCTATACAAGTTCAATGATCACCTCCATACCTGATAATATCGACAAAATTTTTGCCCAGGTAAAAAAGCCGAGCAGGTATATTGGTAATGAGTTCAATGCCTGCAGTAAGAGTTGGGATGGGGCCTCCCTGAAGGTGGCTCTTGTCTTTCCCGATCTCTATGAGATAGGCATGTCACACCATGGTCTGCAGCTTCTTTATTCCATCATTAATGAACAGCCGGAATTGCTGGCGGACAGGGTATATGCGCCTGACAGGGATTTTGAGGAACTGCTGCTGGCGCAGGGGGCGCCTATTTTTGCAGTTGAATCCCGCCGGCCCCTGGCTGAATTTGATATGATCGGTATTACCCTGCCCTATGAACTGTGCTACACAAATATCCTGACTATTCTGGCACTGGGCCGCATTCCTTTAAGGGCCTCCGGAAGAGATGATTCGCAACCCTTTGTCATCGGTGGCGGGTCCGGAAGTTTCAATCCTGAGCCGGTTGCAGATTTTTTTGATGCGATTCTACTGGGGGATGGAGAGGAGGCGATTCTTGAAATTACAACAGTCTTACGATCTGCCAGGAAAACAGATGTGCCCAGGCATGACATCCTTGATGAACTTGCAGGCATAAAAGGTGTTTATGTTCCCTCATTTTTTGAACCATGTTACGATAGTCAGGGAAAACTTTGTGGGGTCAGTGCCCTAAAAAAAGGCTATGAAAAAGTTGAACGGCGTATTCTTCCGGAACTTGAAATTTTTCATAACCCTGAAAAACCTCTTGTGCCGCTTGTCCGCATAATACATGACCGCCTGGGCATTGAGGTGGCCCGCGGTTGCACCCGTGGTTGCCGCTTCTGTCAGGCCGGGATTATCTACAGGCCTGTGCGGGAAAGGACGGTTGACAAGGTGCTGGAACTTGCTCAAAAGGGGATGAATGCAGGCGGGTTTGAGGAACTGGCCCTGCTGTCTTTATCAACAGGGGACTATTCCTGTCTATCTCCCGTACTGAGCCGTTTGATGGATAGATTTGCGAAGGATTATATTTCTGTTTCCATGCCTTCCATGCGGGTTGGCACCCTTACACCGGAAATCATGGACCAGATCAGGCGGGTAAGAAAAACAGGTTTTACGCTTGCTCCTGAAGCAGGCACAGACAGGCTCCGAATGGTAATCAATAAGGGCATAACCGAGGATGATCTGCTGCAAACCTGTCAGGATGCCAATTCCCTGGGCTGGAAACTGTTGAAGTTCTATTTTATGTTCGGACTGCCAACAGAAACTGAGGAAGACATCATTGCAATTGCCGATCTAGTGCGCAGAGCGGCTCGAACCGCCGGCGGCAAGGCACTGCGGATAAATGTCAGCGTAGCTACCTTTGTACCCAAGCCGCACACCCCTTTTCAGTGGGAACCGCAGATATCAATTGATGAGGCTTTTGCCCGGATTGATCTGCTGAAAAAACACTTGTCCAGGGGGAATTACAAACTGAAGTGGCACGATCCGAGACAGAGTTTTCTTGAAGGAGTTATGTCACGCGGAGACAGACTGTTGTCAGGGCTCATTGAAGAGGCCTGGCAGCGCGGCGCACGCCTGGATGCTTGGTCTGAGCA
>JAFDBU010000279.1 GCA_019313095.1 Deltaproteobacteria bacterium
CATGATACAGTTCTGCCACCTGCCGGCTGAATTCAGGTTTTAGCTCAATTTTATCTGTTTTCATGAAAGTACTGGACCTGATAGGTTGACACTTCCAGCTGGCCCCTCTGCCACTCATCAGGAACAAGACAGGCTTTTCTGCAGAGATGAGCCAAAAAATCCTCTGTTCTGGGAAGCTGTTCCCAGACCTGGGGCAGAAATGTGGCACGGCATGCGCCTTTGCTGATAATAACCCCATCAATATTGGGACGCAGTTTTTTCAGGAGATCATCACCATCGGTATATTCCAATTTCCGGGGGTTGGTCAGAATGCTTATCTCGATTTCCGCCTGTTCAAGCTCTGGCTCAGTAATCGACGGGAAACGGGGATCATTGAGGGCAGAATTTATGGCATTGCGCTGTATCCCCTCAAGGAGGGTTTCAGAAGGCGTCAGGCAGCCCATGCAGCCGCGCAGCTGTTTGTTTATTTTCAAGGTAACAAAAGTGCCGCGTTTTTCCTTAAAAATCTGGGCTGCCAGATCATCTGCAGAAATTTTATTGCGGTCACTCCCGAAACCACCGAGTCTTGCCGCTATGGTTTCTCGGGCCAGGCGGACTAACAGTTGACCCTGCTCTTCAGTAAGATTCTTTGAAGTCTGCGTAGCGCCCATATCTCCAACTCCAGGATTTTACCATTCAATTCCCAACATAAGACAGTTTATACCGCTGCCTATGCCAAGCAGGGCGGCACTCTGCCCCTTGCTGAAAATTCCCTGTTCAATGCCAATAGCCATGGTGACCGGTGCTGAAACAGAGCCGGTATTGCCCATGTACGAGAGGGTTTCAAAATTTTTTGCCGGGTCAAGCCCAAGACGCTCGAAAAGAAGACGGGCATGGGCCTGGCCTACCTGGTGACAGAAGTAAACATTGATACCGTTTGGGGGCCAGTCGATTGCTGCTAAGAAATCTTCCCAGGTGTCCCTGGCAGTTTCAATGCCGCGCTTCATAAGTTCTTCGGAATCAGTGGCCATGAGGATGGAACCCTGGTCGGAGCTGGCATTGATCGACTGGCCTCCCTGGCAGAGATCATTGTGCCTGGTGTTTGCCCTATAGGCTCCACCGACAAATTTTTGCTGCCCCTTGCAATAATTCTCATGGGTCATTATCACGGCAACTGCCCCTGAACCTATGGTAAGCGAGGCAAAAGAATTTTTGATGGTTTTACGGGTCAGGCTGCTGTCGCTTAATAAATTACTGATGGTTGAATCAAGCAACCCCTCTGCAGTCTCTCCGGCCACAATTAAACCGCACTTAACCTGGCCAAGTTCTATCATATTGGCCAGAAAGATCATGCCGTCCAGAAAACCAAGGCAGGCATTTGAAATATCAAAGACCAGGCACCGCTCAGGCAATCCCAGTTGATTATGGACGAAAGAACCAGTAGCCGGTTCCATCATATCCCGTGAAACAGAGGTAAATATCAGGCATTCCAATTCAGCAGCCGGGATGCCTGACGCAGCAATAGCCTTTCTGCCAGCCATAAAAGCGGCATCACTTGGCCTGGTACCTTTGTCCCAGAACCGTCGCTCCTTAATGCCGCTCATCAGTTCCAGCCGGCCTTCAGGAAGCTTCAGTTTTTTATAAACCGGGTTCAGTCTTTCTTCAATGACTTCAGAGGTGATTACATTTGGCGGCAGTTCATAACCAAAGCCATGTAACTGCACATGCTGGTATTTCATTAAGCCACAACCTTGGAGACGATATCCGCATCAAAATAGTTTATACCCATGCCGCCATCGGCAACTATGGTTTGGGCCGTAATGGCAGACGATCTGTCTGAAAGGAGAAACGCTGCAATATTGGCAACTTCCTGTGTCTGCAGTCCCTTTTTGCGCAGCGTCAGCTTCTCTGCATAAAGGTAGCTGTCAACATATCCTGGAATACCTGCTGAAGCAGAGGTTTTAAGCAATCCCGGGCAGACCGCATTAAATCTGACCTTGGAAAAACCGGAAAAGCTTTTGGCCAAGAAGCAAAGTGATGACTCAAGGGCTGCCTTGACAGGCGCCATATAACCATAATTTTCTGCCGCCATCCGGGTGGTGGAAATAGATATGGTGACAATAGATCCATTACCATCAAGCAGTTCCCTGAAATGTTTACAGATGCTGATAAGCGAAAAACAGGAGATGTCCACCGCCTGGAGAAAATCTTTCTTGCTGGTCTCATGAAACGGCTTGAAACCGTCAGCATAGTTTGCAAAAGCAATAGAGTGCACAATGCCGTGAATTTTTCCGTTGACAGACGCTGCAACTTCCTCTTTGACTCTGGCAATGTTTTCCTCGTTCTCCACATCACAGGTAAAAATCCTGGAACCGGGAAACAGCTTTCCCGCTGTTTCTTTTCTGGCCCGACTCCGAACGATGTGAATGACCTCAGCGCCTGCCTCCTGCAATACCCTTGCTATGGCACAGGCTACTGACTTTCGGTTGGCCAAGCCAAAGATAATTATTTTTTTATCAGAAAGTTGCAGAAAATCCATTCTTAACCTTAAAAGAGTTTTTATCGAGATATTGCCCTTATGAAACTGGCACTTTAAAAACGGTTCCTGTGGATGTCAAAGTTTTTTCGAAATTTTCCTTTATTTTTATCGATCCCGTAAAAGCTCATCGGCGCCAGGTATGACGCCCCTTACTACATGAATTTATTGGGCTCTACCGATGACTGCGAAACTTTTACATTTTTGGCAATTTTTCATTTGCGAATTGTGGCCATGTTGCTATAGTGTCCGCCATGGATTCCTCAAAGCCAACCACCCGGACCAAGTTCATTTTCATCACCGGTGGCGTACTCTCTTCTCTGGGCAAGGGTTTGGCAGCAGCATCTATTGGTGCTCTTCTCGAAAGCCGTGGGCTTACCGTCACTTTTCAAAAATTAGACCCTTATATCAATGTCGATCCCGGGACCATGAACCCGTTCCAGCATGGTGAGGTTTTTGTCACCGATGACGGTGCCGAAACCGACCTGGATATGGGCCACTATGAGCGCTACACCAATGCCATTATGGCCCAGGTAAACAACTATACCTCAGGCCGTATATATTATTCGGTTATTTCCAAGGAAAGACGCGGCGAGTATCTTGGCGGTACGGTTCAGGTCATACCCCACATTACCGACGAGATTAAAAGTGCCATTCTGCAAATGGCTGGTACTGTTGACATTGCTATCATTGAGATCGGCGGCACTATTGGTGATATTGAGGGGCTGCCGTTTCTGGAGGCCATTCGTCAATTCCGCTTTGATGTCGGCCGCAACAATTCCCTCTTCATCCACGTGACCCTGGTGCCGTATATAAAAACCGCGGGGGAGGTAAAAACAAAACCGACCCAGCACAGTGTCAAGGAATTACGCGCTATCGGTATTCAGCCTGATATCCTCTTGTGCAGGACGGAGCGCACCTTAAGCAAAAGCCTCAAAGAAAAAATAGCCCTGTTCACCAACGTACCTACCGATGCCGTCATCACGGCCAAGGACGTCAAGAGTATTTACGAAGTGCCTGTTCTTTTCCATAAGGAAGGACTGGATGACAAGATACTTGAACTTCTCAATATCTGGACTGGCGCACCCCGCATAGAAGCATGGGAGGAGCTGGTCGAAAAAATTAAGCACCCCAAACATCAGGTCATCATCGGCATTATCGGCAAATATGTCGACTTAACAGAGTCCTACAAGAGTTTGCATGAAGCATTAGTGCACGGCGGCATTGCCAATGACACCAGAGTTGAGCTGCGTTATGTCAGCGCTGATGAACTTGAGGAAAGCGGCTCAGCCGAAGCCTTGGCAGGCTGTGACGGTATTCTGGTGCCGGGCGGTTTCGGTAAGCGCGGGGTTGAAGGCAAAATTATGGCTGCCAATTATGCCAGAACCAACAAAATACCCTATTTCGGGATTTGTCTCGGCATGCAGCTGGCGGTTGTGGAGTTTGCCAGAAATATTGCCGGCATGAAGAGGGCGCATAGTACGGAGTTTGACTTCACAACCCCGTACCCGGTTATTTATTTAATGAAGGAGTGGTACGACTACCGAACCAAGCAGGTGCAGGTAAGGGATGAAAATTCGGATATGGGTGGCACCCTGAGGCTTGGCAGCTATCCCTGCAATCTTCACAATTCCACCCTGGCTTATACCGCATATAACAGGAAAGAGATCGAGGAAAGGCACCGTCACCGCTATGAGTTCAACCCTGATCTACGCAAAGAGCTGGTCGCCAATGGCTTGATCATCAGCGGCACCTCCCCAGATGACACTCTGGTTGAAATAGTTGAACTTGCTGATCATCCCTGGTTTCTCGGCTGTCAGTTCCATCCAGAATTCAAGTCAAAACCCATGAAGCCGCATCCCCTGTTCCGGGATTTCATCAAGGCCTCGTTAGAATACTCGCAAAAAAAGTAACCGGTTGTTAAGCTGTAAGCATGGGGAACAGCTTTAATGATTTACTACTGGTTTGATAATCATGAATAGTGTTTCAATCAGCAGACCCGGCAATCAAGGGCCCATACAGGTCGGGCCTGGACATTCTTTTTTACTTATCGCAGGACCCTGTGTCCTTGAATCAGAAAAACTGGCCCGGGAGGTTGCGGCAGCCCTCAAAGAGATCGCGAAACGTCTCGCCATTTCCCTGGTCTTCAAGTCCTCCTTTGATAAAGCAAACCGTACATCTTTAGATTCTTATCGAGGACCCGGCATGACTGCGGGCCTGAAAATTCTTGCCGACATCCGCCAGGATTATAATATCCCGGTTATTTCCGATATCCACGAAACACACCAGGTGGAGGCTGCAAGTGCAGTGCTTGACGTGTTGCAAATACCCGCTTTCCTCTGTCGCCAAACAGACCTTCTCGTGGCAGCGGCGGGGAGCGGCAAGGCTATTAATCTTAAAAAGGGTCAATTCGTGGCGCCCTGGGATATGGCAAATGCAGTTAATAAGATCCGGGCCTCTGGCAATAAAAATTTGATGTTATGCGAACGGGGATTTGCCCTGGGATATAATAACCTGGTGGTCGATATGCGGGCTCTGCCGGTTATGCGTTCCATGGGCTGCCCGGTCATCTTTGATGCCACCCATTCCGTGCAGCTACCGGGTGGTGCCGGGACAAGCTCGGGCGGCCAGAGGGAATTCATCCCGCCTCTGGCCAGGGCTGCTGTGGCCGCTGGCCTTGATGGTATTTTTATGGAAGTCCATCCCCGACCCGAAAAAGCACTCTGTGACGGGGCCAACTCCATGCCCCTTAACCGGGTGGAATCCCTTTTGGAAACACTGTTAAAGATCCATGCTCTGGTTTCAGAAGAAAACACCCAAAAGTGAAATCAAAGGCTCATTCAAGGTGAATTGAAGATATGGCGCAGGATGATTCATGTGCAGGAGGAAATACCGGCTACCCGTCCGACTGCGAGCTAACCCAGGCGCTGTTGGAAAAGGCACGAAAGAAACAGGAGTCACCTGACAGGGGATATGTCTGGAAATCTTGCCTGCCAAGAGCAAAAGGCCTGAAACTTTTCCTCCTGGATGTTGACGGAGTATTGACCGACGGCACCATCACCTATACCCATGAAGGCAAAGAGATTAAATCCTTTCATACGCGTGACGGACTTGGTATACGACTGCTGATGGAAAGCGGGGTGGAGGTGGGACTTATCACAGCCCGGGAATCAGAGGCAGTGAACCGTCGGGTTCAGGACCTAGGCCTCAGATTTGTTTTTCAGAAGGCCAAAAATAAACTTGAGATTTTTCAACAGCTCCTGGAAAAATTAAACCTGGAGCCTTCCGAGGTAGGGTATATGGGAGATGACTGGCTCGACCTCCCCCTGTTAATAAGGGTTGGATTTGCAGCCACGGTGGCAGATGCCGTCCCTGAAGTTTTGAAGATTGCCCATTACGTGACGAAAAGAAAAGGCGGCAGGGGTGCGGTCCGGGAGGTATGTGAACTTATTCTGGAAGCCAAGGGCACCGATAAGCAGCTTCTTGAAAAATATTTGAAGACCTGAAACCGTTACTTTTTACCCTCAGACAAATGCATTCAGCATGTTGAAAGATTCGAGAAACCTCCTTTGGTTTGTTCCTCTTGCAGCTTTACTAACTTTCCCGCTCTGGAAACCTCTTGCTGCTGACTTTTTAAATCCTGTGCGCCAGGAAGTTACTAACTCTGTGTCTTCACTCACCAACATCCGAGATTTGAACAGTTCTGACATGGCCGATGTAGAATTTGAACAAAACAAGAACGGTAGCAGGGAATGGTTATTAACTGCAAGTCGCCTCACCCGTTCAGAGGGTGATCCGGACCTGCGGTTTGAAAATGTGAAAGCAGTGTTTTTCAGTAGCACCGAGGGAAGAGAAGAAGCACGCGTCAAAAGCAGGAATGCCGTTTATAATCCAGACACTCAAAAAATAACTCTGAAAGGCAAAGTCGTCATTAACAACAATGCAGGCTATGAGATGCAGACGGATGCTATCGAATATCTTGCGGCTGAAAAAAAGATCAGAACAACTTCAGCGGTCAACATTCTGGGGAACAACATTAAAGTAAGCGGTAATCGGCTGGTATATGATACCATTACTGGAAATTACAGCCTTAATGGAAATGTGGTGTGCAGAATATGGTAATTATCCTGCAACCACCTTCTGCAAAACATTTAGTGATACCGTTATCAATTTTCCTTTTCAAGCTCTTCCATTTGTTTATTAAAACAACCCGGGCAAATACCATCGGTAAACTCAGCATCGGAATGTTTTGAAATATACGTCTCCTTTTTATTCCAGGCGCCCGGCTCAGTTCTGATTTTATGGCAATTCATACAATATTGGCAAAAAGTCCGCGCAGCGTTTTTACCTCTGACAGCGCTGTCTGAAGCTCGCCTATCAGATTTTTCCGCTCTTCCTCGGCCCGCTTCCGTTCGGTGATATTTCGGGCAATATGGACAAACTGCCTGCCCCGTCCTCTTTCGTCCATAGTCGGCGACGTGGTAATTTCGGCAAAAGTCTTTGAACCGTCTGGCTGCATGTGAATATGTTCCGCATAAGCTGTCCGGCTCTTCTGAACAGTTTCATCAAGTGGACAGATTAGAGCTTTTGTCTGGATTTAACCGGAACAGGTTGGTGATATGCACAATGTGCTGGTTGGCGGGTTTGGACCATAGGCTCAAATTGCTTCTGCAGTGCAGAATTGTCTACCCTCGGTAAGCCGGACATGGATCTAAGCTGATAAGAGAAATTTGACAGGATTTTAAAGGCCTTTCAGCTGAGCAGCATTTGAAGCTCCCCGCAGCAAGCTGCGAGGAGTGCGTTCGCTGTTCCTGTTCAAAAGCAGACCTGATGGCCTGTATTAGGATTTTGTAAAGTTGCCCGCTGCATTATCATATGCTGCAACTTTTTCTGGCTTTCGGCTGACACCTCTTTATTAAGGACAAACACGGCACAGTCTCTGCACGTATTGGAAACACTGTGAAAAGCTTGCGCTCTCCAGGCAATTTCCCAACAGGGAACCAGGGGTTCACACCTAGCAGGACAATTGAGATTCTCACAATTCATAATTTCCCAGCATTTATAATTTGGACAAGAAACCATAAAAAAACCTCATACAGAATTTAATTCCGCATATTGCGGACCAAGAGAATCCGTTTTCCTGTTTTCTTAATTAGCAAATAAAATGCCAATACTCTCTATATCAGAATAACCTGTTGTTTTCTTGAAAAGAATAGCAGAAGGAGAAATGGCTGCATCTAAAATTGGATTCCCCTGTGTATGATAATAGATACAGTTTATAAAAAAATTTGTATCAGTGAGTGTCTTTGAAAAAGCAAAGAACCGTTTACTGGTTTGTTTCTCCCTTAAACTCACCCTGCTCCCACTGCCCTTCATATTTTTCACCGGCTGATGTTATCAAAATGCCGAATCCGTGCTTCCTGTCATCTTTCCAGTTGCCTTTGTATACTTCGCCATCCGGAAAGGTCATGGTCCCGGAACCTTCCCTTCTGCCGTTTTGAAATTCTCCTTCATACCTGCTGCCGTCAGCAAAAGTTATTGTACCCTGGCCGTGATATTTGAAATCTTTCCAGCCACCCTCATACACTGTACCGTCCGTAAAGTAGTAACTCCCTTTACCGTTGGCCTCACCCCCGTCAAATTCGCCGACATATTTCTCGCCATTGGCAAGGGTCATAATGCCTTCACCTTTAGCCTTGCCGCGGCTGAACTCACAAACATATTTTCTGCCATCCGGAAAGATCATGATCCCGTTTCCATCATAGAGTCCGTTCTTAAATTCCCCTTCGTATTTCACACCGTCGGGATAGGTATGAACACCCCGGCCGTTCGGTTCTCCCTGTTCAAAAGCGCCGGTATAGACTTCACCATTGGGAAATGTATATATTCCCTGGCCTTGTTTTACCCCGTCTTTAAATTCACCTACATACTTCGCACCAATCGGGGTTATCAGGGTTCCCCGGCCGTTTTTTTTGCCTTCAGCCCACTCCCCTTCATAGCGCTTGCCGTCTTCTGAAATCATGGTTCCATGACCGGAAGGAAGGCCCTCTTTGAATTCACCGGTGTACTGTGCGCCGTCAGCATACTGCCTGACCCCGCTGCCGTTAAGACAATCTCCCTCAAGGCATTTATTTTCTGCAGCCGGAGATACTCCGGCACAAAAAAACAGCCAAGAAAAACAAGTAAACATGATACATGTTTTCATCATATGATTCTCTCTCTTCATTTTTTCCAAAAAAAAATTAACCCAGCTTATTTCATTATACCACATATCTTTTTTGCTGAACTCTAATGATATCAGTATATTTCAAACTATAAGGCCCGCGAGCTTTCTGCCGGCCTGAAATCATCCTGTCGTTCAACACTGGCCAAAGATTAAAAATAGATTATAATAATAGTATGAGCCAAACAATTATTCATTAAACAAAAAATCAATGGAGGAGCGTGTATGACATAAAAGCCCCAGAACCTCTTTGTTGAAAGTCGGCAATGGTCAAGAAATATCAATTATTAGGCTAGAAGGAGTACTGCCATGGCAAGACAACTTTCTTTTTCCAAGTACGAACAAGAGCTGCGGCCAGAATTGCGCCAGAATCTGAACATTGCAGAATCGACAGAGGATGTGAAAAAATTCTTTGTTTATACCATTCAGAAGCTATTTGGCAGAGTACTGGAGGGGAAAGAGGCTTTTACTTACGAAGATATCCGGCTTGAGCCGCAGGAGCAAAGCGGCTTTATCATAAGCGACAAACTACTGGGTGACCCTGAATTTGCATCCGTCTGGAGCAATTCAGACCTTTATAACATCGTCAAGAGAATTGCAGACGCGGCAGGCAACCGCCATAAGCATTTAGAGAAAAACCCGGCAAAAACTGAAGCGAAGATCTGTCAAGCCCCATAATTATTAATTTAGTAACAAAAACAACAAAGGATGCGTCAGTGTGATGATGCATCCTTTTTTTTGGAGAAATATAACTGGCAAATACTATCATTTTATGGAAATTATCTTCTCCTTACCAATAAACGCTGGAATGCCATGAATCAAAAAAAGCGCCACTCACTGCTGTGCCCGAACTGCAGAAAACTGATCAGTGGAGATGACACCGTCTGCCCATATTGCGGCATGAAAAAACCGTCATCACCCTGGCAGAGATTGATTGGAAGAGGTTTGAATGACGGCGATCAGCTGCTTAAAATCCTCATTGGTGTCAATGTGGCAATGTATATCCTGTCGCTCCTTTTAAGTGCCCGCGCCACCAACCTCTCCTTCAACCCCTTTTTCTTTCTTTCACCGGATAACCGCAGCCTCCTGCTGCTCGGAGCTTCGGGTTATATTCCCATAGACCGCCTGCACCGCTGGTGGTCGTTGCTCTCTGCAAACTACCTGCATGGCTCCATCATGCATATATTCTTCAACATGATCGCCCTCAGGCAGCTCGGTCCCCTGGTTCTGCATGAGTATGGCAATTATCGCATGTTCATCATTTATACGTTCAGCGGTGTTTTCGGTTTTTTTGTTTCCTACCTGGCAGGGGTAACTTTTACCATCGGGGCTTCTGCCGCAGTCTGTGGTCTTATCGGTGCAGCCCTTTATTTTGGCAAAAGCAGGGGAGGACTTTACGGCCAAACAATTTACCGCCAGATAGGCGGCTGGGCTATCGGCATCTTCCTGTTTGGTTTTCTGGTGCCGGCCATAAACAACTGGGCCCACGGCGGCGGCATGCTCGCCGGGGCTGCTTTAGGGTTTTTGCTTGGCTACCAGGAACGCAGCAGAGAAAAACAGGGACACAAGATCGGAGCACTCTTTTGTGTTCTCATAACTGCACTTGTCCTGCTGTGGGCTGTCTTCAGCAGTCTTTACCTGCTTCTTCTTTCCTAGCCCTAGCCGGATTACAGGTCTTCTGGAATAAAAGTTACAACCTGGTCGATTTTTTCTGCTTCGAACAATATCATGGCCAACCTGTCAACTCCAAGAGCGATGCCTGCTGTATCAACCATTTTTGCAAGTGATGTGAGAAATTTTTGTGGCAGTTCCACTGAAGTGCTCCCTTTTTTCCTGATCAGTTCCACCTCGGTTTCGAATCGTTCCTGCTGCACTTTCTGATCTATTAACTCGGAAAAACCATTGGCAAGTTCCAGCCCGGCTATATATATTTCAAACCGTTCAACCAGGGTCGGGTCCTCTTTTTTGTTCCTGGCCAGAGCCCCAAGCTCAACAGGGTAATCATACAGAAACACAGGTTTACTCAGGCCCAGTTGCGGTTCGATATATCGGCAGAGTATTTCATCAAAAACATCCTGCTCAAGCGCCTGGGTCATGGATACAGGCGCATAATGTACAAAGGCATCTGAAACGGTAAGCTTCTCCCAAGGTTTTTCCAGGCTTACTGTTTTGCCCTGGGCCGACACATATCTATTATGGCCTGACACCCGTGCCACTTCTAAAATCATATCTTCACACTCTTCCATGAGCGCCAGGTAATCACAGTGAGTCCTGTACCATTCGAGCATGGTAAATTCAGGCAGGTGCCTGTCGCCGCGCTCTTTGTTGCGGAAACATTTGCAGATCTGGAAAATTCTGCTGCACCCGGCTTCGGCCAGAAGCCGCTTCATGCAGATCTCCGGCGAGGTTTGCAGAAAATGATCCCCTGACTCCACCGGTTCGTTATGGGCCTCCGGAATCAGGACCGGTAGCCTGTAGGGCGTATCGACTTCAAGGTAGTCTCTGCCGATGAAAAAGGCGCGAATTGCCTGGATGAGTGCGGCCCTTTTTTTCAGGCCTGATTCTGCAAGCATATCAGACGATTAACTGTATATCATTGCATTCAAATTAGGGTATTTGCCAACAGCACAAAAAAAATAATATCATTATTTTCGTATAAATAAACTAAGGAATGACCGAGCAGAAGGGTTAAGATACAAGGAGCAGTTTCTTTTTGCGAGCGAGGTTATACAAAAGTATGCCGAACGAAGAAAAATACGCTGCTACACTGTAGATAGACCATTATGCTCGGTCATTCCTTGACCCTGGTCATATAGTAACCGGTGCGGGTATCAATCTGGATCTTGTCACCTTCTTCAATAAAGGGGGGAACCTGGAGTACATAGCCGGTTTCCACGGTAACCGGTTTTGAATCGCTGCCGGAGGTGTCTCCTTTAGCCCAGGGGTCTGCCCTTGTTACTGTAAGGTTGACAAAGTTGGGCAGGGTAACACCGATAGGATTGCTGTTAAAGAGCAGGACCTGCACCTCCATATTATCTATGAGAAAATTCACGTCATCTCCCATCTGTTCCCGCATGATCACAATCTGCTCATAGTTTTTTGTGTCCATGAAGTGAAATTCCTCGCCTTGGGAGTAGAGATACTGCATGGTTCTTTCCTCAAGCGGGGCTTTTTCAAACTTGTCATTGGACCTGAATGTCCGGTCAAACTGGTTGCCGGTTATCATGTTTTTGAGTTTAGTGCGATAGAGGGCCTGGCCTTTTCCCGGCTTTGAAAACTGAAAGTCAACAACTATATAGGGTTCGTTGTCAATCTGGATTTTCAAGCCCTTGCGCAGATCTGATGCTGAATACATATCTTTTTACCCCTCAAACGTATTATCAAAGTTTTAAAATTAATGCAGCTGCAAAAACCTCAAAATAATCAACAAGGTTGAATAATATCAAATTCTTACATACTCAAAATCTGCAGGTTGAGAATTTTTTAAAAAGCTGAAAAAACTCATTCTGGTATTTCAAATAGGCGGCCTACTATACGTTTTTACGTGCTTTTATGCAACGATAAGATTTTAGCAGCTGCCCGGAAAAAGAAGATTACCAGGTCAGCTAAATGATCTTTTGATTTTTTTGAATATCTGGAATAAATCATCATACAACCCTTTAAAAGCAAATTCGGTTGACGAATAAATTTTTGGCTCAAATCGTACACTTTTTTACGTGAAAGTAAATCACAGATACTGGAGGAGAAATGATTAACAGACATGTAAAAGCTACAGTCCTGATGACTCTGCTGTTATCAGTAAGCAGCAGCATGGCCGCTTCCCAGGAGAAGGTAAGCACCCTGGCAGACCAGAAAGAGGTTGCGGTCACAATATACAACGAAAACCTTGCCCTGGTAAAAGACTGGCGTACAATTGTCCTACCGGCCGGTGAATCCATCCTGGCTTTTCGGGAGGTCAGCGGTATGATACGTCCGGAAACTGCCCTTTTGCAAAGCAGTTCCGGGCAGAACGGACTGGTCGTTATCGAACAGAACTTCGATTTTGACCTGCTTACCCCCGAGAAACTGCTTGAAAAATATGTCGGTCGAACCATCGGTGTTGTTAAAACCCACCCGACAACCGGTGAGGAGACCGTGGAAGATGCTATTGTGCTCAGTTCCAATAACGGCATAGTGCTCAGGGTTGGGGACAGGATTGAAACAGGCCTTTCAGGCGGCCGTCTTATATTTCCGGATGTCCCGCAAAACCTGCGTGATAAGCCAACGCTGGTCATGCAGCTGGCAAGCGAAAAGGCGGCTCCCCACGATATTGAATTAAGCTATCTTACCGGCGGGCTCAGCTGGAAGGCTGATTATGTTGCGGAGCTCAACAATGACGAGAGCAGGCTCAACCTTCTTGGCTGGGTCACTCTTACCAATACCAGCGGCACCTCCTATAAAAACGCAAAGCTGCAGCTTGTTGCCGGAGATGTAAACCAGGTACAGCCCGTTTTTGAAAAAAGATTCCGGGAGCAGGCAGTCGATGTGGCTTATGAAGCGGCGGCACCCAGAATGACCCAGGAGTCACTCCTCGATTACCACCTTTACTCCCTGGACAGGCCAACCAATATCATGGAAAACCAGACCAAGCAGGTCTCCCTGCTCCAGGCGGACAAAATTTCCAGCAGCAAGGAATATCTCCTTAAGGGCCAGGACTACTATTACCGGAACATATACGGCGATCTGGGCTCCAAGATCAAAGTGGCAATATATCTTTCCTTTGAAAATACAAAACAGGAAAATCTGGGGCTGCCGCTACCGAAAGGCATTGTCAGGGTTTACAAAAAGGACAGTTCCGGAGCGGTTCAGTTCGTAGGTGAAGACCGAATAGATCATACCCCTGAAAACGAAACCGTGAGACTCATGCTTGGCTACGCCTTCGATATAACCGCAGACAGAAAGCAGACAGATTTTAAAAAACTTGCTGGTTTCGGGGAATATAACTATGTCTTTGAAAGCAGCTACCGTATTGAACTCAAAAATGGCAAGGACGAAGAAGCGCTGGTCAGGGTTGTTGAGCCTATGCCGGGAGACTGGCAGATAATTTCCGAAAATCATACGCATAAAAGAATAAGTTCTTCAGCGGCAGAATGGCATATAACAGTACCTGCTAAAGGTTCCTCGGAACTTCTTTACAGGGTTAAGGTGCGGTTTTAAACGTTATTTATGATTACCATCGGCGTTCTCTCTGATACACATCTCATTCAAGCGGACAAATGGTTCAGCAAAAAGGCGCAGCAGTGCTTTGCAGATGCAGATATAATCCTGCATGCCGGAGACCTGACAAGTCTTTCGGTGCTTGAACCTTTTGCAGGAAAAACAATCCATGCTGTGCATGGCAACATGTGCAGCCCTCAGACCAGGAAGATATTGCCTGTCAGCAAGATTTTTACAGTAGGCAATTTCCGCATAGCCCTCATACATGGTGCCGGCTACATGCATAATATAGAAGATAGGCTATATGATGCTTTTGCACCGGTTGACTGTATTGTTTACGGGCACACACACCGGCCTGTCTGTCAACGCTATGGTCCAACGCTCATGGTAAATCCGGGCAGCTTCACGGCCACGGGAACCTATGCCATCATAACGGTTGAGCAAAACAGCATAAAAGCCAGAATATACTCTATAGGGGACCTGCTGTGAAAAACCTCTGGGCGCCATGGAGAATGTCTTATATCAAGAAGCAGGAACCGCTGGACAAAGGCTGTATCTTTGAAGCCGGCTCAGCCAAATCTTATGATAAAGAAAGCTTACTCCTGTATCGTGATGCTCTGATCGTGGTTTTTTTGAATCGCTTTCCATATGCAAATGGACATCTGCTTCTTGCACCCAGCCGACATATAGGTGATATTAATGACCTGTTGCCGGAGGAAAGCTCGGAACTGTTTAACATGATGGGACAATCAATAAATATTTTACGGAAGCATTATAAACCGGCTGGCTTCAATGTCGGCCTCAACCTTGGTAAAATTGCCGGAGCCGGCCATCCGGACCATCTGCATTTTCATATAGTGCCTCGCTGGGAGGGGGATCATAATTTTATGACCGTGATTTCTGAAGTACGGACAATACCCCAGCATATTGAGAATACCTTTGATCTGCTCCTGCCTGATTTTCAGGCTTTAATCTCATCAATGTAAAGAGTGCGTGGTTCCCTGCAACGAATGATAAAAATTTAATATCTTAATGTTAACTAAATTTTGTAATAAATAATAAAAATCCATGACAACAACACCCAAAATAACCCCCATGCTGCAGCAGTATATGGAGATCAAAGCTGCCTATGAGGACACTATCCTTTTGTACCGCATGGGAGATTTTTATGAGATGTTCTTTGATGATGCCGTGACTGCTGCAAAAATCCTCGGCATAACACTTACTTCCCGCAGCAGCAAAAATGACAGGAACAAAATACCCATGTGCGGCGTCCCACACCATGCCGTCTCATCTTACCTGGCCAAACTGGTTAAATCAGGCCACCGGGTTGCGGTTTGTGAACAGGTGGAGGACCCGCGCCAGGTAAAAGGTGGCAAAATAGTTAAGCGTGATGTGGTACGGGTGGTAACCCCCGGCGTAACAACTGAAGAGCAGCTTCTTGACGATAAAAGCAACCGCTACCTGGCTGCGGTCTCATGCCTGGAGAACAAGTCGACTGCACAGTACGGCGCCGGCTACC
>JAFDBU010000280.1 GCA_019313095.1 Deltaproteobacteria bacterium
CGACCCCTGGGGCCATAAACATTACTGGATAGGTGGCGGCACTCCTTCATTCGATGCTGGTCAGGACACGGATTCCGCTGCCATAAGCGTAAACAAGGTTTCCATCACCCCGATGCATCTGGATCCCACCAACTATGAAGCCCTCAGTCTCCTGCAAACCGAATGGGGTGCTCTGCTCAAATAAAAAAAGCCAGCCACGGTAAAAGTGGCTGGCTTTTACTTTCGTTTATTTTTTGTTATTCGGTAAAGAGGACTTCCACCCGCCTGTTCTTCTCCCTGCCTTCCCGAGTCTCATTGCTGGCTGCAGGCTTCGTTTCACCAAAACCCCTCATGGTCAACCGCTCTTTGGCAACTCCATGAGCGACAAGGTAGTCAATAACTGCCTGAGCCCGTCTCTCCGAAAGACCCTGATTATATTCTTCCGTGCCGATCCAGCAGGTATGTCCATGAATCTCGGCATTCAGCTCAGGATTCTTCTTGAAGGTATCCACCCAGCGGTCCAACTCGTGCTTGGACTCGGGACGGAGAGTGGACTTGTCAAAATCAAAGAAGATATTGTTTATCCTGAGGGTAATCTTTTCTTTGACAAGCTTTTCAAGGGGATACAGTACTATATCATGCCGGAATTTGGTAGTGGCTTTTATGTCGGTGAAATCGAAAGTTTCAGATGCCCCCATGTAGCCCTCTTTTTCCGCCGAGTAACCATACTTATGACCTGAGGGCAGGACAGTGAAATAATCGCCGGAGCCGGGATCACTTTGGGCGATTCCGGCCGACTTGTCCAGGGTCAGGTCATTCCAGGCGATCCTGGCTGCCAGGGGATTCTTATCAGGATCCGTGACCTTGCCGTACACGGTGACCGTAAACTTAGGCCTGGCGGCGGCAGGCAGTTCCGTGTCAAAAATATCACTGGGCCCGCAACCTGTCTGGGGTGTGCTGATGTCGCCCTCCCAGCATTCTGACTTCTTTTCCGAGGTTGAATAATAGGCGAGGTCGCCCTCGGTTGTTATCTGGAAGCCCCAATCATTGTAGGGACCGTTAATCTCCTTGCCGAGATTTACCGGCTCGCTCCATTCGGTCCAGGAAGAATCGCTCTTGCGGGTGGCCATGAACACATCAAGTCCACCCAGCCCGTAATGGCCTTCAGAGCTGAAATACAAGGTCTTGCCATCCGGATGCAGGAACGGTGAATACTCGGCAAAGGGGGTATTTATAGTAGGGCCCAGGTTGATCAATTTCCCCTCATCCGGACCACTTTCTATATAGACATAAATATCCGTATTCCCGGCATAACTGCCATGGAATAAGGACTCTTTCGGCTTGAAGGCGCCGATATTTCCAGGACGGTCGGAGATGAACAAAATGGTCCTGCCGTCAGCCGGAAGCATGGCATCGGAGTCAAAATACTCAGTGTTGATCGGCTCCGGATAATGCATGGCTTCAGACCAGCATTCTTTTCCCTTCACGGCATAAAATATATCCCCCCGACCGAAAGACTCGGGATAGTTTGCCATAAGTGTCATCTTGCTGCTGTCTGCCGAAATGCCCAGAATCATTTCATGGCTCGGGGTGGTAATCGGCGGTCCGACATTATCGGCATTCTGCCAGTTACGGCGTTCTTTTATTGAATAGTAAATATCCTCACCGCCGGATTCTTCACCCCTGTTGCGGGTAAAGTAAAGGGTCTGGCTGTCTGCCGAGATTATTGGCCTGAACTCAGCGCCCCTACTGTTCACCCCGGAACCAAGACGGGATTTGCTCAGATTTTCTTCTGGAGCCTCAAGCAGACTGATTATCTTATCGAACCGATCTGCCATGCCTGGGAAGCTGTCCTTATATTTTCTGTAGATATCAGCTGCCGCTTTCCAGTTCCTGGCATTGACTTGGGAGACGGCAAGCCTCTGCACGGCGACGAAGGCCAACTCACATGGACTGTTATCTAGGATAAACTGCTCATAGTCCTGGACTGTTACTGCCTGCTGCAGCGCGGTCTCACGTTCTTCACACATCTCGGCTGCAGCGACAAATTGGGGGATTAGTGCGAGCAAGATTATTAAGGTCCCAAGAACCAGCTTACGACCCGTCATCATCTTTGCAATCATCGGAGTCCTCCTCTTAATTACTCTTGGCAGACAACTAACCTAGTTAGATTATTATACTAACAAGTCAATTACCCTATAATTTTTTAGTTTTCTGGTCAACAAGATAGTTTGCATATCACGCTTCAATTTAAAGATTTACCAATTTTTATGCCATCCGGTTCAACTCATACTTTCCTGTATTTTGATCTTTCAATATCAGACCCTTACCAGCATGCAAACCGCAAGCCAAAATATAAAAAATAATTGCTGTTTTTTTTCAAAAACATGTACTAACAATAAAAGAGCAGCAGCAATCCATGTTTCAAACCTACTGAGGAATAGTACTTTGCCGCTTCTTGGCGCTCACATGTCGGTTGAAGGAGGCCTCCACAAGGCCTTTGAACGCATCACGCTTGTCAAAGGTGAATCCTTGCAGATTTTTTCGAAAAATCAGCGGCAATGGGAGGTACCGCCGCTGCGTGATTCCGAAATTAAACAATTTAAAAAAGCTTGGGAACAATGGGGCCAAAAGCATGTTGCCGTGCATGATTCCTATCTTATCAACCTGGCAAACTCTGATGCCCAAAAATCGAACCGGGCCGTCGGGGCCTTTGCCGAAGAAATAAACCGTGCCGGTCTTTTGACCATTCCCTACCTTATCATGCATCCCGGCTCCCATGTCGGCGCCGGCATTGAACAGGGGTTAAAGCAGTTAACAAAAAATCTCGACCGGGCCTTTGAAAAGGCAGCTGAGGCAACAGCCGTCATGGTTCTGTTGGAAACGACCGCAGGCCAAGGCACCGTTCTTGGCTCCAGATTTGAGGAACTGGCCTATATCATCAGCCATTCCAAGTACAGTGATCGTTTGGGAGTCTGTTATGATACCTGCCATACCTTTGCAGCCGGTTATGATATCAGCACCAAAAAGGGCTACAGCAAAACATTTTCAGATTTTGAGTCCATAATCGGCCTTGACCGGCTGAAATTCTTTCACCTCAATGATTCGAAAAAAGAGCTGGGTTCCAGGGTTGACCGCCATGATCATATCGGCAAGGGGAAAATCGGGCTGACAGGTTTCCGGCAGTTGTTAAACGATCCGCGTTTTGTCGCGCACCCCATGGTACTGGAAACTCCCAAGGAGAAAGACCTGAAGGAAGATATTGAGAACCTTAAACTCTTGCGAAGTCTGGCTACTAAAAATAAATCTTAACCTTTTTTTCACAACTGAGACACTTGCAGATATGCAAACAGATGCAGTTATACGTTTTGAGAAATGCGGGTTTAAGCAACTCTCGCCGCCAGTACCAGTTCCCTGACAAAATCAAGCATAAAGGTGCGCCCGAGCAGGAAAAGAATGATGCACACAACGGCAGCCGCCGGGACAGTAATCAGCCAGGACTTGAATATCTTTTTGGCAATGCGGCTGTCAATACCAGCCAGACCACGGGCTAAACCGATTCCCATGATAGCTCCCACCAGGGTATGAGTCGTTGAAACCGGCAGTTTCATCCTGGTGCAGATAAGCACGGTGGCAGTAGCGGCAATATCGGCCGCAACACCACGGGTTGGAGTGATTTCAGTTATCTTGGTGCCTACCGTAGCCATGACCCGGTAACCATAGGTGGCAAGCCCCAGAACAATACCGATGCCACCCAGCATAAGGATCCAGAGGGGAACCGGGACTTTCATCTCCACGGTACCGGTTTTCAAAATGTTTGCCACGGCAGCTAAAGGCCCGACAGAGTTGGCCACGTCATTGGCACCATGGGCAAATGCCACGGCACAGGAGCTGATGATAACCAGCGGCACATAGACTTCCTCTACCAGTTCAAGTTGTTTTGCCAGCGGCAGTATTTCCTTGCCGGCAAGTTTTTTCGCCACATGAAGTCTTGATATAACAGTTGAAATAACACTTATTACAAAAGCGATGAGCAGTGTATGGGTGTCTGTCAGCCAGTCAATTCCTTTGAGAACATGTTTCAGTCCTTTATAGATCGTAGCAAGGGTCACCACCATGGCTAGAAAGAAAACAATGTACGGGGTGATTTTAATAGCCGCCTTTACCGGTTTTTCATGCCCCAGGATCAACCGGCTGATAATCTTGAAGATGATAAAGGCCATGAGGCCACCGGCAAAGGGTGAGATAAACCAGCTGGCCACAATCTGTCCCATCTTGCCCCAGTTGACAGAACCTATCCCCGCTGCCACAATACCGAAACCGGCCACAGCGCCGACAATGGAATGGGTGGTGGAAACCGGCATACCGGTCCAGGTGGCAATATGAAGCCAGATAGCTGCTGAAAGCAGGGCAGCAGCCATGCCGATAACCAGAAGTGCCGCTGCTTCACCTTCAAGCATGCCGGACATTGACGACAGGGCTGAAGGGTCAACGATACCCTTACGGATGGTATCCGTTACATGGGAACCCACCAGGACTGCTCCGGCAAATTCACAGATCCCTGCTGCAATGACAGCCTGTTTTACAGAGAGGGCTCCGGACCCGACAGCATCGGCCATGGAATTCGCCACATCGTTGGCGCCGATATTCCAGGCCATATAAAGCCCCAGCAGGGCTATGACTGCAAGTATAATGATATCCATGCGATCAGCAGCGGAAAGAGCTATTTGAGAATCATGGTTCTGAGCATGTCACCGGCGTTTTCCGCCTCGTTGGCAATGGCGCCCAGGGTGAGGATCATCTTTTCATAGAAAATTATGGTGATGGGATCCAGCTGCTTTTCAAGAGCGTAGACATCCTTGCTCAGGCTCCGGGCCATGCGGTCTGCTTTCCATTCTTCCTCATTGAGTCCCTTGAGCAGGCTGAGGACCACTTTTGCCTCTGCACCGCTGAAGGATGCCTCGGCCAGATTGTTCAGCTCAATGGCAGCGGTAAGCAGAGTGCCGGTTACCTGGAAGATCTGGTCGACAAAGTCAAAAAACTTGTCCATGATATCAGGGTGCAACTTGGTCTTACGCAGGGTCAGGATAACCGCAAAATCCTCTGTCTTGTCCGCGATATTATCCTGACTGCTGATAAATCCCGCCAGGTCTACCCGGTCAACCGGCATGAAGTAGCGGCGCGGTAAATGATCACGAACATTATGCTTAATCGTGTCTGCCTCATACTCCAGTTTTGAGATTCTATCCTGCAGTCTGCGGATCTCCTCATAATCCTCGTTAACCAGGGCCTCCATCAGCGGCCGGATCATTTCCACACATTCATGCACTTTTTTGGTGTGTTCCACCAATGGCCCGAAAGGCGACTTAGCAAATAATTCCTTGATAATATTCATTCTTTTTTACCTTAATTGAAGGGAAGTCTCCTTAAGCACTATGGCAATGACGTCAACAAAATATAGCAATGGCAATAACTTTTTAATCTGGGAAAAATTAATAGAAAGCTAACCCAAAAATAACACTGGAGGCAATATAATTATGAATTTTTATGGAAGTGCTGAAAAAGGGGCAGACACGGGCGATATCTACTTTCAGCCACGAAAGGGGGAC
>JAFDBU010000281.1 GCA_019313095.1 Deltaproteobacteria bacterium
CCAGCGTATGTTCTGAACGGCTGCGAAACCTGCTCTTTGATGATCTGCTGCTGTCGGCCTTGGGCATGAAGCCACCCCTTTCTTCCCTTTTATCCCACTTTACACCACCTGGGGGTATCTTTTATAGGATAAATTAGGTCAATGTCAAGGAAAAATTACTGAAAATTTAAATGGTTGAGAGAAGAAAAAGGAATATTTAAATCAAAAGAATCAGATGGGGAACAATATATTGTATATGGTTGTGTTTCTTGGCACAATATATTGTGCTTTTTGTTATGAAAAAGCCAGATGAAAAAAAATTAGTAGGTAAAAATTCAAAATTCTGGAATTACCATTCAAGCCTGAAAATATTGCTTAACGGATCTATTTTGACAAGTTTGACCAGAATGGTGTCACCACTGGTTACCTTAAAGGCTGGGTTAACTGGCAGATCAGCATCCAGGAGGAATTCTTCCAGGAAAATATGGACCCGCTTGGGACCCCTATCAATAACAATCGCCGGCAGCCTTGTCTCTTTAAGAGTCTGCAGATATTTCAGGATCCAATAACGCTGTCGTAGATACTTGGCCTGGTTCGCCTTTTCGAGAGTTGTCTGGATGATAGATCCAAAGTGTTTCATGTCTTTTTTACTGAAAAGAACGCCTTTTCCCATAATCAGGTTGTTGATCTGCAGTTGCATGATCAGGTCAAGCAGACGACGGATGGGAGAAGTAACAGTGGTGTATTGTGGTACGCCGACTCCGCTGTGGCTTTTGGGGGTAGTCAAAAGTGACATGGGAGAAAGACGCTTCCGCTGCTGGATAACCTTGGTTATATCTGCTTCAAAGCCGTCGATAATGCGTTGGCGCGGTTCTGGTTGAGAGCGAAAAAGTCCTGGTGCTTCACGCTCTGCCACGTATTGGGCCCCAAGTGTATTTGCAAGGATCATGAATTCAGCAATGAGGATTTTGCTCGGAGTATCTACCGCAGACCTGCTTATTTCTATGGATTCATTATCTCTGATACTGATATTTAACTCCGGTACGGGCAGAAGCAAGGCCCCCTTATTGACACGATTTTGCCGCAACAAGACACTTAATGCTGCCAGGGCTGCCATTTTTCTATCCAGCCTGACCAAACTGTCCGCTTCTTGGTAAGTCAACTGCTGCTTTACAGCTACAACACTGTGAACAACTTCAAATTTGAGAACCTCGGCTTTAGGACTGAGCAGTACCAGAAAACTGAGTGCAGGACGTTCTTGGCCTTTTAAAAGACTTAACTTATCCTCAGAAAGGGGAGGCGGCAGCATGGGCAGAGGTTTTTCAGGAAAGTAGATTGATGTCCCTCTCTGCAGAGCTTCTTCGAAAAGTATACTTCCCTGTTTGACAGAGAGCCCGACGTCTGAGATATGGATACCGACAAGAAAGTTGTCGTCCTGTTTTTCTATGTGAAGGGCGTCATCAAAATCCCTGGTAGCTGGTCCGTCAATGGTAAAAACAGGCAAGCCCCTGAAATCCTTTCTGCCTGAGGCAATAAGATCATTGCCGCTTGCAACTTTTATATCCTGGACTTCCGCCCGGGCTGCTTCGGAAAAAGAGGTGGGAATATCCTGTTTGAGAAGGGCGATATTTTCGTTTTTATCCCAGACCCCGGCTTTAACCAGCAGATGAAAGATGTCATGCGGGCCGGTTAGCTCGGCATTTTTTACAAGTTTTCGGCTCAGCTCATATCCGGATGCCTCTTTGTCAAAAAGGTAGTAATCAGCAAGGAGCTGCAGGGTTGTTTCACGATCGTCCCAATCCTGTAATATTTCACCCGTTTCCCAGATACAGCGCAGGGCCTCTGTATTCCTGGCAATAAAATTTTTCTGTTTTTTTTCTTGTTCCTGCTGGAGTTTAATCTGCTCAACAGTTTCAGGGGATTGGACATGAATGGAGCCTGATTTGTACTTGAAGTAGAGCCGGTTTTTGATCACGGCTCTCAGAAAAGCGGCGCTTTGATCATCTGTCGGGTCGTCTCCGAAATAAAGACCAGCGAGGAAAACATCCTCAAAAACATCCTCAGGTCTTTCCGATACAATCTCCCATATTTCATCAAGATTGATGGTATCTGCTAGGCCATTACGTCTTTCTGCTGTTTTTTGCAGTACAGCAACTACTTTATTCCGGGAAGGAGGCGGAGTGATTCCAACATTCGTGCAGTGAACAATCCGGTTTCGCTGAAGAGTAACCTCTCTACCGTTCTGGTTGAAAAGGCGAAGGCGATTTTTTGCATCTTCATAAACAAAAGCACAGATGAATTTGCCGTTTTCAAGATATTCGACTATTCTGCCGTCTAATGTCATATACTCAGTTCTTTGTTTTATAGGTCAACATTACTGGTATTTAAATATTTGGGGACCATAGAGAATGCCTGCACGAATTACCATGTATTGATTGTTCCGTAAAGCTATGAATCTCTGAAGCAGCCATAAAAAATTATTCTGATCAGTAACAGGGGTTACTAGTGCTAAGCTGCTTATGAAATAGAATTTGCTGATAAAAGATGAAGGAAGATAAAATTAAATCAGGCATGGTGGCTATTGTCGGACCGCCAAACGTTGGTAAGTCCACATTGCTGAATGCCTTGCTCGGTCAAAAGATTTCCATCGTAACCCCCAAACCGCAAACAACCAGAAACCGCATTATCGGCATATTAAACGATCCGGCCTACCAAATCGTCCTGCTCGATACACCCGGCCTGCATAAAGCCGGAAAACCACTCAACCAGGAAATGGTAAAAATAGCGGTGGCCAGTCTCGCGGAGGTTGATGCAGTCCTGTTTCTTATTGATGTGTCGCTGCCCATTTCCAATAAGCAGGCAGGTCCTGTTGTATATCTGGAGTCCAGCACGGTTCCGGCAATACTGGTCTTGAACAAGGTCGATCTCCTGGACAGGGAAAAGATATTACCAATCATAGAAGCTTACCGTAAAATCTATCCCTTTGCAGCCATTATGCCGGTTTCAGCTCTCTTGAATAGTGGTACGGATGTGTTACTGCAGGAATTACTGCAGCATCTGCCGACAGGTCCAAAGTTCTATCCGGATGACATCCCTACCGATGCAACAGAACGTTTTATAGTTGCCGAAATTATCAGAGAGAAAATATTTCTTCTGACAGGTCAGGAAATTCCATATTCAACTGCGGTGATTATCGACAGTTTTAAGGAAGAGGAAGAAAAGAACCTGGTGACAATTTATGCCACAATAGTTGTTGAGAAGTCTTCCCAAAAATCGATTATTATTGGCAGAAAAGGAGCAAAGCTGCAACAGATAGGCAAAAATTCACGACAGGACATAGAAAAACTTCTGGAACTGCGTGTACTTTTGAAACTTTGGGTCAAGGTCCATAAGAACTGGACCAAGGATATGCGTTTTATACGTGACCTGGGCTTGTAACAGAACAGGAAACATGTCTCGTAAGGCCCGCCAGGCGAAAAGCGGAAGTAGTGAACTAATTAGTTATCTCTGGTCTGCCCGGTGAGGATATTCAGGCTTTTGAGGACAAGCAGAGCGGTGTTGAGTTGATTGTCGTTTTTCAGTTTTTCCTTTGTTTTTTCGTCAATGGTAACCTGGTCCGAGATCAGGTTGCTTTGATCTATAGTTGGTGGAGAGGACTTTTCTTCAGGAGACTTTAGGTTGCCGCCATTTTCAAGGTGATGCTTCAGATCCTTTTCCCGAAGAAACTCTGTATGGCCTTCAGAGATTTCTTCTTCAGTACCGTTAATCTTTGGTACAAGGACATCCGGGGTAATGCCGGTTGCCTGTATGGAGGTCCCGTTAGGGGTGTAATATCGGGCAGTAGTCAAACGCAGTCCTGCACCGTCTGCCATGGGGATAATGGTCTGAACCGAACCCTTGCCAAATGATTGAGTGCCAAGGATGAGTGCCCTTTTATGATCCTGAAGGGCGCCGGCCACAATCTCAGAAGCAGAGGCAGTACCGCTGTTAATAAGTATAACGATGGGAAAACCATATTCCGATCCGCCGCTATGAGCTGAAAATTCCATGTTCTGGTCTTGAAGACGCCCTTTCGTTGAAACAATGATGCCTTCATCCAGAAAAATATCCACAACTTTAACCGAGGAATCCAGAAGCCCCCCGGGATTGTTGCGCAGGTCAAGAACCAATCCCTTCAGGTCCCCCTCGTCCAGCAGTTCGTCCAGGCTACTTTGAAGGTCATGTGAGGTGTTTCTCTGGAAGTTTGTAACCCTGATATATCCGTATCCGGGTTCAAGGATGTTGGCCCGCACGGAATGAATCGGTATGACATCTCTGACAATGACAAATTCCTGCAGGTCTGTCCAGCCTTCACGATGAATTGAAATCCTGACCTCAGAACCTTTCTCGCCCCGAAGTTTTTTTACAGCTTCAACCAATGACATACCCTTGGTAGATTCGCCCTCAATCTTGATAATCCTGTCTCCGGCCTGGATGCCTGCTTTAAATGCAGGGGTGCCCTCAATTGGTGAGACGACGGTAAGCATGTCGTCCTTTACTGTAATTTCGATACCAATACCGCTGAAGCTCCCCTTGGTCTCAACCTGGAGCTCTTTGAAGTCCTCCGCTTTTAAAAAGGAGGAATGAGGGTCAAGGCTGCTGAGCATTCCCCTGATAGCGCCTTCAATCGTTTGCTGAGTATCAATGTCATCGACATAATTCTGTTGCACTATGCTGAGGATATTGGAAAACACTTCGAGATTCTTGTAGGTTTCCTCCATATCGTCAATGGCGCCGAAACTCTCGTGGCTGAAGATAATGGACAGAGGCAGAATGATGAGGACGATAGAGTGTAGTTTCTTTCGTAAATTATTCATAATGTTCCTGTAAATAAGGGCCAGTTTATGATGAAAATATGAGGAATATCCCGGTTTGTGAAAGTCTGAATTTTCAGTGTTGTATTAATGTATTACGAAAAATAATTATTATATCATGCCGATCCCTTTCATACAATATTATATTAGACGGTTAGCTGTCGAACTGCCATAAAGCCCCCTCCAATAAATTAGTGTTCAGATAACATGCTCCATCCTGCAAACTAAAGTTTAGTAAGTAGAGTCAAAGAATAAACAGGTGCGGAATGATAATGTAATAATGATGTTATCCGGGTTCTTGAAAATGTAAGACGGGCGATCTATTTGACGGCTGTGGCCGTTGTTGCAATAGAAAGAGCATCCTTTTTTAGCCAAGACAGGGGATCCTCAGGAATAGCCCCCCTGCGTATTTCGAAATGTAGACCTTCACCGTATAATGGGTCTTTTTCACCGGTTACCCCGATAACTTCACCGGTTAGGGCTCTGCTGCCCTCCTTTTTATAAAATTCAGCAGCTCTTGAAATGAGGGAGAAGTACTGCTGGCCATGGTCGATGATCATGAGATTTCCGTAGCCACGCAAATAGCCGGAATGAATAATTTTGCCTTCATAGACGGCTTTAATTTCAATTCCTTCCATTACCTTGATATCGATGCCGTTTGCGGTGGAGGAGGAATCAAATTTACCCTTTATCTGTTGTCCGAACAGGCTTGTGACAGTGCCTGCCACAGGAGGATCGAGATGTCCTTTCATGGCGGTGAAGCCTTCCTGAGCAGCATCCGGTTGTTCCAATGGTTTTTTCTTTGTCGGTTCAGTTTCTTCTCCAGATTGGGCTGCAACAGGTTGTGATCCTGCTGCAGCATGTACTTTCTGCAAAGTCAGAGCCAGATCTGCAACTGCTTCTTCTATTTCTACGACAGCCTGCTCATAAAGCTGCTGTTCCGTGTTAACCTTTTTGAGCAGAAGGTTTTTCTCCTGCCGGATCAGGGTTAATTCAGTTTCTTTTTCCTTGACCTCATCCGTAAGTTTCATAAGGCGTAGTTTTTCTAGGGCGTGTTCCTCCCTGGCGCGATTTGACTCTTTGAGTTCATCGAGATATTTCTGGATAATAGCGTGATCATGCTGTACCATTTGGGTAAAATGTTCATTAAATTCAAGCAGTTCCGGTAATGATTCGGCAGAAAAAGCCACATTCATAAGGCCGGCAGATCCCATGCGGTAATAGGCAGCCAGTCTTTTTTTGACTATTATCTGATGTTTCTTTTTTTCTGCCAGCACCCGCCTGAGATACTCCTGCTTGTCCGTCAGGAGCAGTTCCTGTTTTTCGGATTGTGTCCGCAGGGTCGTAATCATATTTTTTTGGAGCTGCAGTTCCTTTTCAATTTTTTCCAGATCCCCCAGCAGAGTCCTTTCCTTTTTTCTTGATCCGAGAATTTTTATTTTATGGTCAATTATGCCCTCCTGCAATTTTCGGATCCGGACATTTTTTTCTATTATCAGCTGCTGCTGTTCTTTAGTGAGTTTTTGAGAAGGGGATTTTTCCAGGGCAGGGATTTGAAAGTTTTTCTCTGTTAATTTCTGCTGAGATTCTTTTTTAAACTTTTTGGGTGTTGGTTCCTGCAGAATGATGGGCGGCCCCGGTTCTTTGGCCAAGACAGGATGGCCACTGAGCCAGGAACCGTAAAAACCAGGGGGTAAAATGAAACCGGGAGCCAATAAGGAAAAAAGGACTACCTGCACCTGCTTTAAGGTATATCTCGGAAATATATCAGGTATGATTTTCATGTCAGATGCGCATGAATTTTCGCATGGACGAAAAACTTCCCCCAATACAGAGAACGACACTGGCAAAAATAATTATTGCCATTATCGCAGGAGTGAAAAAAGTAAAATTAACCAGCTGCAGAATTCCGGGGCCGGTAAAATTCAGTTTAATCCAACGGTATAAAAAATAGAGAGCCAGCAGGCCAAGCGATGAGCCAAAGACGCCCTGCAAAAAACCTTCAATGAGAAATGGGGTTCGGATGTAGTTGTTGGTAGCCCCCAAAAGTCGCAGTATTTCAAGTTCAGCCTGCCTGGCCAACACCGCCAGCCGAATAGTATAGGCAACCATGAAAGTAGTGGTCATAATAAGGAGAATACCGCTTAAGATCACAATGGCCCGTAACAGTTTTGTAAAGTAATTAAAACGCTCAACCCATTCCTGACCATATTGTACTTTGATGGCACCGGGCAGCGTGGTGAGGTATTCTGAAAACTTTTTTATCTCAGCCAGGGTACTGAGGTTTTTCTTGGGATATACCTCAATTGATGGGGGCAGGAATGATGGATCCAGATCATCGAGCACATCAACATTCTCTCCCAGTTGTTTTGCAAGGCTGTCGTATGCCTCCTGCCTTGAGGTGAAGCGGATTTCCTCAACCGGACTGAAATTGGTTATCTTTTTTACAAGCTGTGCCTGCATTTCCAGCACCGGCTCCTCTTCAAGATATATGGTGAGCCGCAGGTCATCCCCGAGTTTTTCACCTGTATTGATCATGTTTGTATAAATCAGGAAGAAAAAGGAAAAGATCAGGACCGACAGACTGACGGTCAACAGCGTCATGAACTGCGAGGGCCAGGTTTTCTGCAGATTGCGGCCTGTTTGTACTACTATGGTATTGATAAATTTCATGGCATATTATTCAGAGCGGAAATTGTTCTGTCATCCTGTTGCAGGAGGCGGCCGCTTTGCAGCTCGAGCACACGATGATCAGTGTCCTTAAATATACTCTCATCATGGGTTGCAATAATAACGGTTGTTCCTCTTTTATTGCATTCCCTAAACAGATCCATGACAAGTTTAGTGGATTTGGAATCCAGATTGCCGGTTGGCTCGTCAGCCAGGATGAGAGCCGGCGAGTTTGCCACAGCCCGGGCAACAGCCACCCTCTGTTGTTCCCCCCGTGAGAGTCTGCCGGCCAAGGCGTCATGCTTATGCTCAAGCCGGAGCTTCTGCAGAAGCTCGATCACTCTTTTTTTTATGGTCTTGAGATTTTGATAGGCGACTTCCATGGCCATACCAATATTCTGGGCCACAGTTCTGTCAGCCAGGAGTTTGAAATCCTGATAGGCCATGCCTATCTGTTGTCGCAGTCGGGGTATCTCCTTGTTTTTTATGCGGTCAAGATCCTTGCCAGCTACCTCAACCAGACCCTTGTCTGGATGTTCGATGCCGCAGATCAGTTTCAGTAGAGTTGTTTTGCCTGCCCCGCTCATGCCAGTCAGGAAAAGCATTTCACCGTATGGGATTGATAATGAAACATTCTCAAGTGCCACCACATCGGGAGAGTAAATTTTTGTGGCCCGGACAATCTCAATTATAGGTGTATCAGTTGGTTTTGTATCCATGAAGTTGGTGAGATATGATTAGTACGGAATTAGTAGTGAAGCTGGAAAGTAAAATCTTGCATAGTATGCTTATCCTTAAATCGAGAATGACTCTTTTACCACCAGTAGATTGTATGTAATAAATCGAATTTTCTAAAACGATTACCGGGTTCTGTCAAGTCCTATCAACCGACCTATTAAATGATTTTTGAAAAAATTTCATATGTTTGCTGTATGACAGGAGCAGTCTCTGCCAGTTCAAGGTATGATCTGCCGCTCAACTCCTGCTGGATCAGATCATTACTGCTGGAAATTACTCCGGCCAAGGGCAGATCAGTGCTTTCAGTGGTTTCTTTAATTTTGGCATACAGTTCTTCAGGCATGGGCTCCGGGGTACGGTTGACTATAAGATATTTATCCTTAATCTGTATTTTTAGGGGCCTGGTAAGTTCTGAAATCCTCTTTGCCGTTAGAATTCCCCGCGCAGATGGGTCGGAAATAACCAGCAAGGTATCAATGGAGCGCAGGTTCATTCTGCTTAAATGTTCCATGCCGGCTTCGTTATCCACCAGGATATAGTTGTAGTTATCAGCAAGTTTGTCCATGGTCATGGCAAGATGCTGGTTGGCGGCACAATAGCAACCCGGTCCGTCGGGCTGTCCCATTACCAGGAGATCGAAGCCCTTGGATTCAATGAGAGCCTGGTGCACCTTCATTTCCATGAACTGATCTCTCGTTATGTGGGCCGGTATATCACCTTTGAGATCCCTGCGGATTTCACCGAGGGTGAGGTCAACATCCATATTGAGCAGTTCGTTCAAATTGGCATTGGCATCTGCATCTACAGCGAGAATGGGGGTAAGGTTGTTGTGCAGCATATAATTTATAAGCAGGGCGGAAATAGTCGTTTTTCCCGTACCGCCTTTTCCTGCCATGGCAATTACTTTAGGCATCTGTCCCTCTTTAATATGGTTAAAGGTTGCGTATCAAAAGATCTGTCAGTCATTTCATCATGAAATGAATAGAACATTTAAATCATAGCATATCTGGAGAATTACGGCTGATTATATTAAGCACCATTTTTGTTGTCAAACAGTAAAGCTGATGATTTTTGTTATTTTAGAAGGCAGGCTTTTTAGGCTGGAACCCGAACAGCAGAGCGTTCTTCGCAGCGCGGAGCGGAAGTTTATATCACAACTTTAGAGTAATAGAAAAACTGAATCTTGATGGGGTAATTATCTGTTGCCGGCAGTTTCAAAATATGGGTAAAGAAAAAATATTCTCATTAATTGTAAAATAAGGTGAAATTCTAACTGCTGAAACTTCTCAGGCATAAAGGAATTTTACCCTTGCAACTTGCATTTTACCTGGTATTTTAGCGGCAACGCTTCAGTATACTATATAATATGCAATTCGGTCAGTTTACCGAAGGATTTGGAAACTGAAATTTAAAAAGAGGTAAACCATATGGACTACAGGGCAACTCTTAATCTGCCCCAGACAAATTTTAAAATGAAAGCGAATCTTTCCCAGAAGGAACCGGAGTTCCTAAAGCAGTGGGAAAAAGATGACCTTTATGGCCAAATACAGACTGAGACAAGGAACAAACCGCTTTACATTCTTCATGACGGTCCGCCTTATGCAAACGGTCATATCCATCTTGGCACAGCATTTAACAAGGTGCTGAAGGATATCATACTGAAATCGAAACGGATGGCAGGTTTTCACTGTCCTTATGTGCCGGGTTGGGATTGCCATGGCCTGCCGATCGAACATAATGTTGACAAAGAGCTGGGACCCAAGAAAAAAGAGATTCCCATCCTGTCAGTCCGGTCTGCCTGCCGGAAATATGCCGAAAAATGGATAAAGATCCAGAAGGAGGAGTTCAAACGTCTCGGGGTTCTGGGTGACTGGGACAATCCCTACCTGACAATCAATAATGGTTACGAGGCTGCTATTGCGAGGGAATTTAACCGGTTTCTCCTTTCAGGCGGAGTGGTCCGCAGCAAGAA
>JAFDBU010000282.1 GCA_019313095.1 Deltaproteobacteria bacterium
AGTGGCACGATCCGAGACAGAGTTTTCTTGAAGGAGTTATGTCACGCGGAGACAGAC
Organism: Deltaproteobacteria bacterium; assembly: GCA_019313095.1. Taxonomy (GTDB): domain Bacteria; phylum Desulfobacterota; class Desulfobulbia; order Desulfobulbales; family BM004; genus BM004. Next base: position 58 of record JAFDBU010000282.1, read on the forward strand.
TGTTGTCAGGGCTCATTGAAGAGGCCTGGCAGCGCGGCGCACGCCTGGATGCTTGGTCTGAGCATTATGATTTGCATATCTGGCAGGATGCAGCCAGGGCCTGTAATATAGATATGAAAAACTACCTGCGCAGGCGTGATTTTGCAGAAAACCTCCCTTGGCAACACCTGGAAACCGGGGTTGATCAGGAATTCCTCAAGGCTGAACTGAAAAAATCGTTGACAGGTGAATACACACCGGACTGTCGTGTGCATGGCTGCCAAAAATGCGGGGCCTGCGATTTTAAGCAGGTCAGCCCAGTAGTCAGGTGCAGACCCATAAAATATGGCAATTCCGGCGCGAATGAATACAGTCTTGTTGCCAATGGAGATGCGGCAGAAAGACCTTTTGAACCAGAATCGGTTGCGGCTAAAACTAACGGTAACGATATGCCGCATCATTGGTATCGCTTATCATATGCCAAAAAGGGGGATCTCAGGTTTTTAAGTCATCTTGAAACAATACAGGTTTTATTCCAGGCATTCAGAAGAGCAGGCGTAAAACTCCATTACACAAAGGGGTTCAACCCTGTGCCAAAAGTTTCCTTCAGCCCGGCTTTGCCTGTTGGTACGGAAAGCCTGGCCGAGTACCTGGATGTTGATTTTGCTGAAAAGGTGATTGACAAGAGTGAATTGCTGCTTCGTTTAAATAAGCAACTTCCTGAAGGCATTAAGATTTTGGCTGCTGCTGACATGCCTGACAAGAAAACTGCTGCTGCAGTGGGAAATATAACCTTTTATGCAGTCCGCCTTGACCGTAAACTTACACCTGAGGACATAAATGCTCTTAAAGATTTTTTGGCAGCTGAAAGTTTTTATATCACAAAAATCAGAAAAGGCAGATCGAGAAATCTGGATATAAGAAATCAGGTGGAGAATATCGAGGTCAAGGAGGATGGCAAACTTGAGCTGATTATGCTCCAGGAAGAAGGTAAAGCTGCAGGCAAGCCAGCTGAAATAATAAAAGCGGCTTTGGGTTTGACTGACGAAGAAGTCCTGGTTATGAGAATTCTCAAGGTTTGGAGCAGGCCTGTTATTAACCCATAAATGGTGTTGACATTTATCAGGGTATGACAAAATACTAAATTTACTTTTTAAGCTGACAGCTGTCTAACATTTAAGTTTGCGATTTCAAAAACTTTATAGTAATTCTTACACTGCATTTATGGATGGTATACAGCTGAAAAAATGTTGCTAAAGGAAAGGAGAAAGTATGAGCCTTAAAAAGATTTTTCTGCGTGAAGATGAGATGCCGACCCAGTGGTATAATATTTGCCCTGATATCCCCAACGGCTTGATGCCGCCTCTGGATCCGGGCACAAAAGAGCCTGTTGCTCCCGAAAAACTTGCCGCCATTTTCCCGATGGGACTTCTGGAACAGGAGATGAGTCCTAATCGCTGGATAGATATCCCGGACGAGGTGCGGGAAGTTTACGCCATCTGGCGTCCCTCTCCTTTGATTAGGGCTACCAAACTGGAACAGGCTCTGGGCACCAAGGCCAAGATTTATTACAAGAATGAAGGGGTTTCACCCAACGGCAGCCATAAGCCTAACAGTGCGGTGGCTCAGGCCTATTATAATAAAAGAGAAGGAATAACAAGACTTGCTACTGAAACAGGTGCCGGACAGTGGGGCAGTGCCCTTTGTTTTGCAACAAACAAATTCGGCCTTGAATGCAAGGTGTATATGGTAAGGGTCTCCTTTGATCAGAAACCCTACCGCAAGACAATGATGCAGACCTTCAACGGCTCTGTAGTTGCCAGCCCAAGCCCGGATACCAACACCGGCCGTGCTTTTCTTGAAAAGGATCCCAACACCACTGGTTCACTTGGCATAGCAATCAGTGAGGCCATTGAAGATGCCGCAACTACTGAAGGGACAAACTATTCTTTGGGATCTGTTTTAAATCACGTTATTCTGCACCAGACAGTTGTAGGTCTGGAAGCTAAAAAGCAAATGGAGAAAGCCGGCGACTATCCTGATGTGGTGATTGGCTGCTGTGGAGGCGGATCCAATTTTGCCGGTCTTGCTGTACCTTTTGTAGCTGATATGCTTGAGGGCAAAAAAACACGCTTTATTGGCGTTGAGCCGGCATCATGCCCAACTCTGACCAAGGGAAAACTGGCTTATGATTTTGGGGACACCGGTCAGACAACTCCCCTGCTTAACATGTATACGCTTGGCCATGATTTTGTCTCTCCAGGTATACATGCAGGAGGTCTGCGCTATCACGGCATGGCACCTATCGTCAGTGCACTTGTGCGTGAAAAGATAGTCGACCCTATCAGTGTACACCAGATGGAATCTTTTGAAGCAGGCGTTCTTTTTGCCAGTACAGAGGGTATCATTCCGGCACCGGAAACCTGTCATGCCGTACGCGGTGCCATTATTGAAGCAACCCGAGACCTGAATGAACCGAAGACTATTCTTTTTAACTTCTCAGGTCACGGCTTGTTGGATCTTTCCGCCTACGAGCAGTTTTTCAGTGGTGCGCTGCATGATTATGAATATCCGGCCGAAGCCATTGCTGAATCCATGAAGCATCTTCCCCAACTGTAATGTTTAGAAGATGCGTTAATTGTTAATTTTGGCATTTTATAAGGCGGCGGGAATTTTCCTGCCGTCTTATTTTTTTGAGTCATGAGGTTCTGGAAGTGAAAGGGGTTGCATTGGTGAAATATGTCATTCTGCTTTTTTTGTCGTTGTTGATAGTGTCAGCTGTCAGCCATCTGACAGAGGCCGGTATGGATAATCCCGGAACCGATGCTGCAGCAGAAATTGCCGGTCTAATTGATAACGGCGGTTATGCCGTCAAAAAAAACGATAAATATATTCTGAGGCATAATCTCCACACTCTCTATGTTCCAGCCAGTATCATCAAAATAGCAACAGCATTGGCAGCTTTGGAAATCCTAGGGCCATCATATCATTTTAAAACCTCCTTTTATCGTGACAGCGTGAATAATCTGTATATCAAAGGCTATGGCGATCCGTTTCTCGTGTCAGAGGAAATTGAAGCCAT
>JAFDBU010000283.1 GCA_019313095.1 Deltaproteobacteria bacterium
CTTTCACAATTTTAAATGCCAGCCGGCTGTTTCTTTCCTTAGGAAAACCAGAAACTGAATATAATCCTTGCCGGACCTCTTGAGAATTATTATCGTCCTTGGCAGTCAAGTAGCAGAATGTCCTGGTAAAATACTGCCTTGGCTTTTATAAAATCGATTTTATATAGAAAAATTGGTGTCCCGGCGTGAACCTATAATACATTAGACCCGTAATCCCATTTATGCTCATTCATTACAGTTTACGAATCCGCCATAAAATAAACTTAAAGTCAAGGAGGGAAATATGAATACAACAGATAAAAACCTGGCTGAGTCGTTTGCAGGTGAATCACAGGCCAACAGAAAATATCTTGCTTTTGCCAAAAAGGCAGAACGGGACGGCTATCCTCAGGCGGCAAAACTTTTCCGGGCTGCGGCTGCAGCTGAAACCGTCCATGCCCACGCCCACCTCAGGGCAATGAACGGCATCCGCTCCACCAAGGAGAACCTGCAGGAGGCCCTGGCAGGCGAAACCCATGAATTCAAACACATGTATCCCGATATGATTAAGGCCGCAGAAGAAGAAGGTCATAAGGCAGCGGCACGGTCATTTACCTACGCCAATGAAGTTGAAAAGGAACATGCGGCTCTGTACCAGAAGGCCCTTGATAACATGGACAACATGGAGGAGTGCGATTATTACATCTGTTCTGTTTGCGGCCATACCCATGAAAAAGAAGCACCGGAAAAATGTCCGGTATGCGGCGCCAACGCCAATGCCTTTTTTAAGGCTGATTAAAAACTACTGTCCTTATTTCTGCATGCGGCCACCGGCCAGAGATGAAAGGTTTTTTCCTGCTTAAAGCCTACGCCGGTGGCCCCTTTATTGAGATACAGGGCCCAGGCCCAGTCCGGTTCAAAAAAGCTGGTGGTTGATGACCAGTAAACATCCCTGACATTTTTAAAAGGATGGTCCAAGGGTAGAGCTGGAGTGTGACGGGAACAGTCAACAAGAGATTCCAGTTCATTAATGGTTGGCAGCCTCCAGCACTTGAACGGTTCAGGCAACGATATTTCAAGATTTTTGACATACCGCAGGGTTTCGGACCAGGCCAGTGTATTATTATTACCGATGTCGGCATCCTGCAGCCAACTTAGGCCCGTAAGCCTGTCCAGGACAACATGCTGCTTAACAACAAAGCGGGACTCAGGCCAGACTCCCCCGAGCTGCAGCTCACCATCCTGTCCGGTACCCGGGCACACCACCTTGTTGCCACCTGTATCATAGCAGTGCTTCTGTCCGGTTGCAGCTACTACGCCATTACCCAGGCCGCATACAGGCCAAAACAGATAATATTGGTCTTTACGGCCAAAGAACATACGTGCGCCCTCCATATGGATATACCAGGCATAGCATGAATCCATGGCGGACGTGGTTGAAGTCCAGTACCAGCCCAGAAAGACATTTTCAAAAGGATGATCCGGCGGCAGAGCTGGTTTTCGCGTGTTAAATGCCATGAGGCTTCGGAGTTCTCTCCGATTCGGCAGCCGCCAGTCGGTCCGACCTGCAAATTTTTCACGGTTCATCCGAAGGATATAGTCGAGCGCTTCCTGCCAGGTCACGGGAAACTCTGCAGGATTGGCATTCTTCAACCAGTGCAGACCGGTAAGATTGTCATGCACCAGTTCACCTTTAACAGCAAACCGGACTGCAGGCCATGGAATACCGGATTGGAACTCACCGTCCTGTCCTGAATCCTGACAGGGAATAATTTTACCATTCATATCGTAACAGTCTAGCTGTCCGGTCCAGAGATATACGCTCATTTTTTCAGGGTCAATGGGTTACCTTTGAAAACTTCAAAGCATTATGAGGTCAGCGCAAAATATGAAAGCAAATAATCATGAAATTCTTGTTAATACTTTTAAAGTTAATGTATAAACACATTCAGCAATATGTATAAATAATTTCAAAAAACAAACCGATCTTTTTTTGTACCATTTTACCTGGAGAACAACATGGCCGAAACGTTATATGATTACAGCAAACTAGACCTGCCGGAAGTACTGCAGGCAATATTTCATCCACGTCCGGAAGCTGAGAGTACGGTGCCCCCGCCGGACGCAGTTGATAATAGCATAGCGGTTGATGAAGGGGTACAGCTGCATGCCCGGTTCCATCTGGCTGCCAAGGAAGATCCGAACATTCTTTTTTTTCACGGCAACGGTGAAATTGTCAGCGATTATGACACCATCGGCCCTTTTTATAACAAATACGGCATGAATTTCCTGGCTGCTGATTACAGGGGCTACGGCAGAAGTACCGGCACCCCGACTGTCACGAACATGCTGTTAGATTCGCAATTTATCTTTGAAGCCGTAAAGAACTGGCTTGCAGCAGCAGAGCACACCGGGCCCCTGCTTATCATGGGGCGTTCTCTTGGATCCGCAGCAGCGCTTGAGTTGGCTGCAAACCATAATGCTGAAATAGCAGGAGTCATAATTGAAAGCGGCTTTGCCACTACCCTCCCTCTGCTGCTGAATCTCGGAGTTGATGCAAGCCGGTTGGGAGTTACCGAAGAGGACGGTTTTCGCAACGTCCGCAAAATATCCTCGGTTGATAAACCTACTCTTATTATTCATGGCCAGTATGATGAAATCATTCCGGTAAATTCCGCTGCTATTCTCCAGGCCCAGTCATCAGCCCGTATAAAGGAATTACAGATTGTCCCCGGTGCCTCGCATAATACTGTTATTGCCAACGCCGGGGAAATTTATTTCTCCGTCATCAAGCGGTTTTGTGACAAGATTAGCGGCATTAAGGCCAAAAGAAGGAGAAAATACAACTAACAACTGATCATGCCTGAAGACCTCTTTGATAAAGCCGCTACCCTTCTCCTGGAATCACGTAATGCAGTGGCTCTTACAGGTGCCGGCGCTAGCACTGAAAGCTCCATTCCTGACTTCCGCGGCAAAAATGGCCTGTGGTCCCGTTACGACCCGATTGAATATGGAACTTTAGGGGCTTTCAGGGCGAATCCTGAAAAGGTGTGGCTTATGCTTGCCTCACTTCTGGATATAGTTGATGCAAAACCGAACAGGGGTCATACAGCACTTGGTACCCTTGAGCGGCAGGGGTTGTTATCTGGCATTATCACCCAGAATATCGACGGCCTGCACCAAAAAGGCGGCAGTAGAAATGTGATTGAATTCCATGGAGCACTTGACTCGTTCTCCTGCCTCAATTGCGGCAACAGTCATGACCTTACTTTTGTTAAAGGTCTTGTACCTCCCCCGTATTGCTCCTCCTGCAATGCCATTCTCAAGCCGGATATTGTTTTTTTTGACGAATGCATACCCGATTCTGTCCTGACCCGGACAGAACAGATGCTGGCCCCGGTTGACCTGCTGCTTGTTGTCGGCACTTCATGCCAGATACAGCCGGCAGCAAGCATACCATTTATAGTGCATAACAGGGGGGGACAAATTATTGAGATCAATAGGGAGCCGGTGCTCAAAGAGATGGCGTCTGTTACACTGAAGGGAAGTTTCGCAGCAGTGATGGAAAAACTGGTCAAACGAATAGCGTAGGATACCTGTCAGCATCAAAAAAATCATCAAGAATATGCTATACGGGGCAGTCCCTATGTGGAAATACCCTTCTCGCTCAAAATAACTATCCGGTCAATGTGCTTGAGAAAATTCTTTTTAACGGTCTGCGGAAGAGGTGTGAGAAACTGGACCCCCATACCGGGTCTCTGGTAGATGCTTTTTTCCCTGTTCCAGACTACGAGTGCGGCAACCTCAACTTCATGTTGATCCCCGGCGGGAAATATCAGATTCACATGAGTACCTACCGGAGCGGGCGAGGTAGTATTAATGAACATACCATCCATTGAAATATCTTTGCTGCAGGAAATCATATAATCCCCTGCATGGATGAAGTCCACTCTGAAGTCCACAGGAAAACGCTTGATTATTCTTCTGTCTCTTGTAGCCATCCTGTTTTACCAAATGTCTCTTTCATTTTATTTGCGAGCTCACCTGGTATCATCTTTTGGTACTGCAATTTCAGATAAATTAATAATTATTATTTTCAATATGATTAGTTACTATTAAGTTTTTAAGAGAATAGCAAGTGGTTTATCAGGAATCTTTCTTAGTATAGAATATGCCTTCTGTCACATTTATATTTCATGATTATCTCAGGGAAATGCTTAAAAAAAAGCACCGTTCAGAGTACTCCCTGCAGTATGACTCCGTGCGGAAGGCTTCCATCAAAGATGTCATTGAGTCACTTGGAATTCCGCACCCTATTATAGGGAAACTGACTGTTAACGGGCGGGAAATTGATTTCAACTATATTCTGCAGCACAGGGATATTGTGGAAGCAAGCCCCTTAACCGCACCGGCAAATCCATTCATTCCCACAACTCTGCGACCTGAAACCTTGGACAGGATTTCTTTTGTCGTTGATGTAAATGTCGGGAAACTGGCATTATTCCTCAGGATGCTAGGCTTTGATACAGTATACGATATCGGTTTTCGGCATGGGAAACTGGCTGATATCGCTGCCTCTGAAAAAAGGATCCTTCTGACCCGGGATACCTCGCTGCTCAAAAGGAAGATTGTCATCCATGGTTATCTGCTGCGGGAGCAGAACCCTATGGGGCAGCTGATTGAAGTTATACACCTCTATGATCTCGGCAGCATGATAAAACCCTTGAGCAGGTGCATTCCCTGCAACGGTCGCCTGGTGCCTGTTGACAAGGAGACAGTTCTTGAACGTCTGGAGCCCTTGACCAGAAAGTATTACGAATCGTTTCACCTCTGTGAGCAATGCAACAGAATATACTGGCCGGGATCACATCAGGAACAAATTGTGCTCTTTGTCCGAAGGGTCCTTAAGGCAGTCAATCAGGATGCCTTATCAGGTGATTAAATTTTATGCTCCCGGTCATTTTGAATATACTGCAAATTCTGCAGACGGTGGTAAAAACCCATGTCTGCCATGAGTTTTTCATGGGTCCCTTCCTCGACGATCCGGCCTCCGTCCATGACAATTATCCTGTCAGCGCGACGGATGGTCGACAGCCGGTGCGCAATGACGATACTCGTTCTCTGAGAAAGAGTGGCAGCAATAGCACGCTCAATCAGTATTTCCGTTTCTGAGTCCACGTTGGCTGTGGCCTCATCTAGCACAAGAATTTCAGGGTCCCGGGCCATAACCCGGGCCATTGCCAGCAGTTGCCGTTGCCCTGCCGACAGGTCAAGGTTGCCCTCACCTATTTTTGTAAGTACACCCTGCGGTAAGCGTTCTATGAGTTCGGTCAGCTGCGCCATTTTCAGTATGGCTGCCAGCCTGTCTTCATCA
>JAFDBU010000284.1 GCA_019313095.1 Deltaproteobacteria bacterium
AGCATGCCGGCTATCATCTTACAAAAGAAGCTGTTAAGCCCACACCTAAAAACTTTAACGGTCAGCCTAAACCCGGGCTGATCGTCAATAATGACTTTGTCAGGAATAATCTGGATAGTCTCGAGGTCATTATAGTAGATGTGCGTGACATTGCTCAGGCAAAGGGGTGGGCAAAACATTCCCAGGCAGCCAGACCGGGCAGAATACCAGGCTCAGTGAACCTGCCCTTGAGTGCCCTCTATATGGACAACGGCGAACTCACATCTCCGGAGGAATTACTCTGGATACTGAAAAACATGAACATTACTCCAGACAAGACCGTAGTGACTACCTGCAACACAGGTTTACAGGCCGGCGGTGCCTATTTCATTTTCCGTTACCTGGGATTCCAGGATGTCAGGGTTCACGATGAATCCTGGGTTAGTTATTGTGCTGGTCCATAAAATTATCATTGCATATCACAGAAAAACCCATTCCATGCGGAGTGGGTTTTTTTGTGAGTAATCTGAAACAGGTCTTTCTCAGTGCAGAAAAAAATTATTGAAGCTCCCCGCGGCAAGCCGCGAGGAATCTCCTGAGGTAAGGATGTTGATTTTATCAAATGCGCTCACTAATCCCGCAGCAGGTAAGCGAAGACTCCAAACTACGACGAATGCGTTCTCTGTTCCTGTTCAATCCTCCTTGACAGAACCACTCTCATTATACTCCGGCCAGGAGAAGCATCTGTAATATAATATCCTATTGCCTGACAAGACAGGGCTCGCTCTCACATTTCTGCACTTCCACAGTGACATGGGCGTTCCCGATTAATCCTTTTACGAGTGATTTGTAATGATCCGGTGCCTTGGGGAAATGGGTAACCACTGTTACAATTACAGATAGATGATGAGGGCTCACCTGCCAGACATGCAGGTCAGCCACCAAATTATCAGATTCTGCTTCAATGACGGAACGGATCTTCTCACTCAGTTCTGGCGCTGCCTCACTATCAAGCAGAATTTTACTTGTATCAGAGAGAAGATTGTATGACCAGCGTGTAATCACAACTGCACCTACCAATCCCATGATCGGATCCATTCTGATCCAACCGAAATGCTTGCCAGTCAACAGCGCAAATATGGCGAGCAAAGATGTCAAAGCATCTGCCAGAACATGCAGGTAGGCGGCCCTCAGATTATGATCGTGGTGGTGGCTGCCATGGTGATGATCATGTTCATGTCCGGACTTTACATGAAGCAGCCAGGCACAGATAAGATTTACAGCCAATCCGAGAACAGCCACTCCGATTGCCTCATTGAATTGAATGGTTACGGGGGAATACAAGCGTTTTAAAGACTCACCGGCCATCAGCAGAGCAATGACAACGAGAACAACGGCACTGGCAAAACCCCCCAAAACTCCAACCTTGCCGGTGCTGAATGTATACTGCGGATTATCGGCATGGCGCCGTGCATAGCTGTATGCAAAGATGGTGATAGAAAGTGCGGCTGCATGGGTACCCATGTGCCAGCCGTCTGCCAGGAGTGCCATTGAACCGAAGAGGTATCCTGCACTGATCTCAATAATCATCATGGTAACGGTGATGATTATTACCAGCCAGGTTCTGCGTTCTCCCTGGGAATTTTCAACCTTGAAATTATGGGTATGCTGCCATCTATCGAGTGTTAAACTGTGCATCTTATTTTCGTATATTAATATGCCGGCAAATTTTTTTTAAGCAGGACCAGACCGATCCGTCATTTACAGCCTCAGGATGGAGTCCGGCATTCACTTGTCACGGTAGGGACACAGGTTTTATCTGCTTGTGTTTCCTCGCCTGACTTCCTTTCTGTAATAACTCTCCGGGGAGTAAAAAGTTTTTTTTTTTTTTTTTATGACGGTTTTAATGACAGAAGGATAATCAAAAAGGCACCGTTTAACTGCAACCAATAAGGAACAACCTCACCGGCCTGTCCTGCTATTGCACTGGCAGTAACTCCGAAACTGTTATAGATCATATCCAGTACCAAACCGGACAACACGGCAAACAGTGACAGCATAATGAGATAAATCGCAGTCGCCCTTTTTCCCAATAATCCGAAAAGAACAGCGAGTGAGGTAACGTTGGTTGCAGGTCCGACAAGGAGAAAGACCAAGGCCGCCCCCGGGCTCACTCCTTTCAGGATCAAGGCTGCAGCCACCGGAGTGGAGGCCGTTGCACAGATATACATAGGGATACCGACCAGGAGCATTATCAGCATAGAGTGCAGCCCGCCACCCAGGTATCTGGTCATCAACTCCTGCGGGATAACTGCTGCAATTACTCCGGCAAAGAGCAGGCCGGCAAAAAACCAGCCTGCTAGATCCCCCCAGAGATCATCAACTGCAAACTTGAGACCTGACCACAATTTTTCAGTAAATGAATGATGTGCAGCATGCTCATTGGGAGGACATTCTTTTCCGTCACAGCAGTTGTCAACAGGACAGCTTCGATCAATCACTCTTTCCCAGTCACCTTCCTTCTGGGACTGCAGAAGATTCTCACTGATGCCTGCCGCTACTGCTGTTATAAAGGCTGACACCGGCCGGGCCACAGTCATGATAGGATCCAGAAGTGCATAGGTAATAGCCATGGAATCCACTCCGGATTCAGGTGTCGATATAAGGAAGGCAGTAGTCGCGCCGTTATTTGCGCCCTGCTTTTTAAGAGATGCTGCAGCCGGCAGAACACCACAGGAACACAATGGTATGGGAATTCCAAACAGTGCTGCTTTGACCACAGAACTGAATTTTCCGGTGCCTAGATGGTCGGCAACAAAAGAAGGATTTAGAAAGACTTTAAGCAGTCCGCCGACAAGCATACCGAAAAGTATATATACGGATGCCTCAAGGAGAAGATGCCAGGATTCCTGAAATATAGAAATAACAATTGCCATATTAACTACTTTCTTAATGAAATGTGCTTAAAGTTTCTGATGTTTTTATTGGCCCTCTATCCGTGGCTCCTGAATATGTTCCAGGGCGATGCTTATCAGTTCAGATACATGGTTGTCCGCCAGACGATAGTAAAGAATTGTTCCTGCCCGCCTGTTTCTTACAAGGCGCAGAGTCCGCAGTAATCGAAGCTGATGACTCACGGCGGATTCGGATATGCAAAGCAATGCAGCAAGATCACAGACACACATTTCCTGGTGCTCCAGGGCCCACAGGATTTTAAGCCGGCTGACATCACCAAGCGCCTTGAATGTCTGGCAAAGATCTTCTATTGCCCAATCTTCGAGTGATTTTTGACGCGCCTCGTTGACCTTTTCATCATGGATAACACGGCATTCGCATTTATCTTTTGTCTGCTTCACACTCCCCTCATGGTTATATCTGAGCATATACTCATATAATAGATGCTCTTTACTAAAAGTCAATAAAAAGGTAGAAAATTTAGTAAACAAAAACTATCTTAATGACTTATACACCATGTCCAGCACAAGAAAAAAAAAGGCCCAGGCTATCACGCCGGCTCCTGCAGGCAAAGGAACCCTTTTTGTAGTCGCCACTCCGATCGGCAACCTGGAGGATATCACGCTTCGCGCCTTGCGGATTCTCAAGGAGGTCGACCTTATTGCTGCTGAAGATACCCGCCATACGAAAAAGCTGCTTACCCACTTCGGCATTACGACCCCGACTCTCAGTTACTATAAGGAAAAAGAACAGGAAAGGAGTTCAGTCATCATTGATAAACTGCGAAAAGGGATTACTGTAGCACTAGTCTCGGATGCCGGAACTCCCGGCATTTCAGATCCCGGTTCCGTTCTTGTCCGGAGAGCCCAGGTGGAAAACATTAAAATAGAAGCGATCCCAGGTCCTTCTTCCCTGACTGCGGCGATTTCCATAGCCGGCATACCTGACAACTCCTTTATTTTTCTTGGTTTTGCCCCTTCGCGTAAAAAACAGCGTCAGGACCTGCTGCATTCATTAATAGATGAAAAAAGACATCTGATATTTTTTGAAGCTCCCCACCGGCTCCAGGCATTTCTGCAGGACTGCCTCCATATTTTAGGTGATCGCCAGATCTTCTGGTGCCGCGAATTAACGAAAATGCACGAAGAAATGCACCGGGATTTTACCGGCAACCTGGTTTCCCGGTGTGAAGACAGGAAAATCAAGGGAGAGTCCGTTTTTATTATTGCAGGTGCAGCAGACTCACCCGGAATCTCAAATTCGGAAATTGAAATGATGCTTGCCGACTATAAAAAATCAGGAAAAAAAAGCCTCAAGGATTCAGTGCAGGAAATTACCGTTGAGCACGGATTATCACGTTCCGTTGTCTATAAAACCGCCCTGAAAATATGGCAGAATAACTAGCTCCGTTTTCAGGCGCATGATTTTTAAATATATCAGGATAAAGAGGTTCATCAGTAAAAGGAAAAAGCATGCACAGAAGAGATTTTCTAAAACAGGTTATGCTCTGGTCGGCCGGTATAACGACCGTCATTCCAAGTTTCCGGATCGTACCAGAACTTCTGGCCCTGGAAAAGCAGCCGCCGTTGGTGTCCCATGCCAAAGGCAAGGACTATTATAAACTCGTGGCACGGGTCCTTGAACCTTTGGGTGGTATCGGCAGATTCGTCAAAACCGGTGAAAATGTGGTTATCAAGCCCAATATAGCCTGGGACCGCAATCCGGACCAGGCTGCCAACACGCATCCGCTGGTGGTTAAAGCACTGGTTGAACTGTGCCTGGATGCCGGTGCCCAAAAAGTACTGGTATTTGACCGAACCTGCAATGAGGAACGGCGATGCTATGTAAACAGCGGCATCCAGGAAGCGATGCAAACAATTCAAAACAACCGGCTGAAATTCTTTCATCCTGATTCGCGCAAATTTGTGCCCGTTGATATTAAACGCGGCAAAGCAATAAAAAGACTTGAAATTTACAAGGACGCCCTGGAAGCTGATACCTATATTAACGTCCCGGTCGCCAAGCACCACAGCCTGAGCACACTGACCCTCGGCTTAAAAAACAGTATGGGAGTTCTGGGCGGCAACCGGGGACAGATGCATCATAACCTGGGACAGAAACTCGCCGACCTTGCTACTGTGATCAGGCCCAAACTGACCCTTATTGATGCGACCCGCATTCTGTTGCGCAACGGACCGCAGGGCGGGAATACTGATGATGTTGAAATTTTGGATACAGTCGTTGCCTCGGCCGATCCTGTTGCCTGTGATGCATATGCCACTACCCTATTCAACTTGCAGCCTGAGGAGATAGGTTCCACTGTTGCCGCCTATAAGCTTGGATTGGGTGAGATGGATCTCTCAAGGATGCAGATTATTAAGACCTGATTTATTATGCGGGAAAAAAACTTCACATATACATACTGGCGCAGATCAAGCCAGATATTCTTTTTTACCCTGTTTGTCTTTCTTTTTATCAAAACTGACTATTCCGGCACAAATGAACTTTCCTATGCGGTGAACATTCTCTTCAGGATTGATCCATTCCTTGCTGCCAGTGCTTCGCTGGCTAATAAAACTTTCATCTGGCTGATGTGGCCCTCGCTCATCTTCATCGGGCTGACATTTTTTCTCGGACGTTTTTTCTGCGGCTGGATCTGTCCTATGGGAGCCCTGCTTGACTCATGCCACAAAATTATCCACCATATGCGTGAAGGAAAAGTCTCCCGGCTCCATACCCTGAAGTATTACCTGCTGGTCTTTCTGCTTATCGGAGCCTTCTGGGGCCTGCCTGCGGCAGGTTACTTTGACCCGTTTTCCATCCTTGTCCGCGGCCTGGCAATTTCCGTGTATCCTGCTTTAAATGTCATGACAACCTCTTTTTTCACCTTTACCTATCAGCATATGCCGGGGTGGGTCAATTTGATAACCGAACCAGTATATGCCTTTCTTAAGGCAACTATCCTTCCTTTTCGGCAGAATTATTTTGAGCTTACCATTGTCTCGCTGTTTATCCTCCTGACTGTCTTTATGCTGGAAAGGATTGAAAGACGTTTTTTCTGCCGTAATATCTGTCCTGTTGGGGCCTTTTACGCCATTATCGCACGATTCTCCCTGATGCGGGGCAAGGGGGGCTCGAAATGCGGCAAATGCAGGAACTGCATGACTGTCTGCCGCATGGGCGCAATTAATGAGGATCGGAACATTTCACCGCTGGACTGTAACCTGTGCCTGGACTGTGTCGATATATGCCCGGGTAGCAAGATCTCCTTTGGCTATAAACAAAAAGAAATTGCCAGGCCGTCTTTTCAAATAAGTCGCCGTAAATTTGTTGCAACCTTTGCTGCCGGCACAGTCCTGCCTTTTTTTTTAGACACCCGGACTATGGCTGGAAGGCCTGATCCTTACCTGATACGCCCCCCTGGTGCCCTACCTGAAAATGAATTTCTTGGCAGATGCGTCCGGTGCGGTGAGTGCATGAAGGTGTGTATCGGTAACGGTCTGCAACCGACCTTTCTGGCTGCCGGCTTGGAGGGCATGTTTTCACCCCGGCTTAATGCCAGGAGCGGTTACTGTGAATACAACTGCACCCTGTGCGGCCAAGTATGCCCAACCGGGGCACTTACAGAACTTACCCTCAAACAGAAGCATGCCGCTAAAATCGGTAATGTCATTTTTGACAAGAACCGCTGTTTGCCTTATGCCAAGGGCATCCCCTGCATTGTCTGTGAAGAGCACTGCCCGACTTCTGACAAGGCTATCCAGTTTCGCGAAGTCCAGGTTGCAAACAGCATGGGGGAGAAGGTTTCAGTCTAGCAGCCCTACGTTATCGATGAAAGATGCGTGTGGTGCGGTATTTGCGAGACGAAATGTCCTCTGCCTGGCCAAAGCGCTGTTCGGGTTACATCTGCCGGCGAAAGCAGGAACCCGCAAAATGCCCTGCCGACACGCTCCACTATTTACTAGCCATA
>JAFDBU010000285.1 GCA_019313095.1 Deltaproteobacteria bacterium
ATCATTGCCAAGCTCGATACAAGCCGTAATCAATTGACAGCAGGCCAATACAGGATAAGAGGAGTTCCCACCCTCATCTTCTTTAAGAACGGTCAAGTAATGGACCAGATTACTGGGGCATTGCCGGAACAGGAGCTTATCCGGCTCCTTGATAGATTTTCCTGAAAACAAATCTTTACTCTAAACCCAGTTCACGGAATTTTTTCATTAAACTCTCGCGCCCTTCAAAAAGACAGGTCTGAAGTCCTGCGGCCACAGCCCTGGCAATATGATCAATATTGTCGTCCACAAAAAGCACTTCCCCTGCCTCAACCTTCAGTTCCTGCAGCACGTCAGCAAAAACCGTGGCATCGCGTTTTGTTTTTCCGAGATGGTAACTGTTGAATACAGCGTTAAAGTATTGAAAAAAATGATATCGGGAGTCCAACAGGTCAAGCCAGTCGGACTGATCACTCAAAATTGCTGTTATTAATCCCTGCTGCTGTAGAGACCTGACAATTTCAATCATCCAGTCCCGCGGGATAAAACGTGACAGTATTTCCTGCCGCAGTTCTTCATCCGGCGCAATGATGCCGCTGTGCTCTCTGACCATGTTCCAGTAATCATTTTCTGAGCCTTTACCGGTCACATATCCTGAATCATATACCGCTTCATTCGCCAGCTGAAAAAACCGCTTCCGGTCAAGGCCGAATTTTTCAGCTATAGCATAAAGACCCTGCTGAAATCCTTCTTCGGCAATTACCCCGCCAAAGTCCAACAACACTGCTTTTATTTCCATAATCTGCTTTCTGATTTTTAAATGAACAAGGCAATTTTATACGGTTTATGCACATTTCTGTTTCGGGAAAAACTGCACCTTAAATTCATAACCTCATTCAACTAATGATACAATAGGCGAATACAGTTTCAAACTATAATTACATACCCTGGTGATAGGGGCTTACTTCAGGTAAAAATCGCGGCCTTGCATTTTCTTTAGGACTATATTACCAAACGTAAAAAGATACCGGTTGAGTTCGGAGCCGCATCTTTCATCAATTAAGACACGAAATGCGATGAATGAAAGCGGCTAAAAAATATATCAACGCTATGATAACTAATGGAGGCAGTTCATGGAATTATCAGGCAAAAAAATTTTTATCCTGGTGGAAAACACTTACAACGATCTGGAATTCTGGTACCCTTTTTATAGACTCAAGGAAGCCGGCGCCGAGGTGGTTGTGGTCGGGCCCATGGGCGGCATGGTATACGAGGGTAAAGCGGGTCTGCCGGTCAAGGCAGATTTTGGCATGGCTGATGCCAGAGCCGGTCAGTGCGATGGACTCATCATCCCGGGCGGCTATGCTCCGGACCACATGCGGAGACATCCTGAAATGGTGAAACTGGTCAAAGACTGTGTTGAATTCGGCAAGGTGGTGGCGGCCATCTGCCATGCCGGCTGGATGCTGGCCTCGGCCGATGTCCTCAAGGGCCGTACCGTGACCTCTTTTTTTGCCATCAAGGATGATATGGTGCATGCAGGGGCTAACTTCGTTGACCAGGAAGTTGTTGTTGACAACAACATTATCACCAGCAGAACGCCTGACGACCTGCCGGCCTTTCTGCATGCCATAATCGCCGCTCTGGTATAGGCCGCAAAAATTTCAGGATGGTGAAAAGCAGCCAGCTGTCGGCAAATAACCACAGCTTCCTCTTAACGCCATTGGCTGAGACCTGCCTGATAGGAGAAATTACCTCAATCATGGACAGTGTTGTTTTAACGCAGGAGATAATGATCACCCTGGCCGTCATGGGTGTTGCCATCATGATGTTCATCTCCAATATTGTCCGGGTTGATGTGGTAGGGATCATCATGGTCGTTGCCCTGCCCCTGCTGAACATCATTGAGCCAAAGGAGGCGATCAGCGGCTTCAGCTCAAATGCAGTCATCTCCATTATTGCAGTGATCATCATCGGCGCGGCCCTGGACAAGACCGGCGTCATGAACATTCTGGCCAAGCATATACTCAAACTGGCCGGCAGAAGCGAGTCGCGAATCATCGCGCTGGTCTCCGCCACTGTGGCTTTTATCTCCAGTTTCATGCAGAACATAGGCGCCGCAGCCCTTTTCATGCCGGCAACTTTCAGGATCAGCCGTCAGCTTAACTTTCCGGTCTCCCGTATCCTGATGCCCATGGGTTTCTGTGCCATAATCGGCGGCTGCCTGACACTGGTCGGTTCAAGTCCGCTGATCCTGCTCAACGACCTGATGGGCGAATGGTATACCAGCAACGCCCAAAATCCAGACCTGCCTGACAAGGCATTCATTCCATTCGGACTTTTCACCGTGACCCCGATGGGCATTGCCCTGGTGGCGGCCGGCATTCTCTATTTCGTCATTTTCGGCAGATTCATCCTGCCCAAAAAACAGGCGGAAGAAGATGGCCCCACCTTTATCAGCAGAGACCTGATCGGCACCTACGGCAATCATATCGGCAAGATATTCGAGGTGGTTGTACCCGATACTTTCCGACCGCAGAAGCTCGAGGATCTTAAAATGAGGGAGAAATACCTGTCGTTTCTGGTCGGCATAATGCGGCAGGATGGTAAGAAGATCATGACCCCTCTCTGGGATGACACCATTGACCCGGGTGATGTCCTGGCCGTCGTCAGTACCCCGGAGCATATTGAGATCCTGGCCGAAGACCTGCATCTGCAGATTAAATATGACCTGGAGGAATTTGCCGAGGACCTGTCCCTTGACAACAGCGGTATCATGGAGGCCATGATCACTCCCCGGTCCAGCCTGATCGGCAAAACCATGCGGGAAGTTGGCCTAAGGCAGAAATACGGGGTTAACCCCGTGGCCTTTTTCAGGCAGGGAAAGCTCATCCTAGATAACATTTCCACCATGAAAATCCGGGCGGGCGACGCCATACTCTTACAGGGTGCCTGGAAGAGCTTCCATATTCTTCATGATAAAAAGGACTTCGTTTTCACGCAGGAAGTAAAAGGGGAAATCATGCAACCGGAAAAAGCCAAGCTTTCTGTGACCGGCCTCATCCTGGCCCTGGTCCTGGCCCTGAGATTTAACATTCAGCTCTCCATCGCCCTGATGTCCGGCGCCCTGTTTATTATCCTGACCAAAGTGCTTACCATTGACGAGGCCTATAAAGCCGTGGACTGGATGACCGTTTTTCTGTTGGCTGGCCTCATTCCGCTGGGCATCGCCTTCCAGGAGACGGGTGCGGCAAACTACATTGCCGTTAATATCATGCGCCTCATGGGAAACGTCTCGCCGCTGACGCTGCTTGCGGTTATCGGCGGCCTTACATCCTTCTTCACCCTTGTGACCTCAAATGTCGGCGCCACCGTGCTCCTTGTACCCCTCAGCATGAATTTGGCCCTGAAAGCCGGGGTCGACCCCAAGATAGCTGCCTTGACCGTCGGGATCGCTGCCTCCAACACCTTCATTCTGCCCACCCACCAGGTTAACGCCCTTATCATGCGGCCCGGGGGCTACAAACCCATCGATTACCTCAAGGCCGGCTCAGGTATGACCGTCATATACATCATGGTCGTGATCGCCATGCTGGCACTTTACTACATGTAGAAGACAGGGCTGACAGCCGGTCAGCTACCTGATGCACCCCTTGATCCCTGTCAGCGGTTTCTTACCAGGGTGTTCGACAGGTTTCGGGCCTGGCCAACAACTTGACCTGCTGCATTGAAGCATTTATTACTGCTGCCATGACCGGAAAAATTTTCAAAATATTCATATGCGGGCAGCAGCATAGCTGTTCAGCAGTCTCAAATATTTTGCGGTCATTTATCCTTGACATCTCCAACCAATCGTTGTAGACAAACGGGTTTGTCACATCGACATTTTGTATTTTTTACAATTTTGTAAGAAATTAATATTTTAACAGTCCTTTTCAAGAAAATTTTTTCCCAAAAAGGAAGATTTTATAAGGAGAATATTATGTGCCGGTTAGCTCTTAAAACCGCCAGCAAACCCTTTTCACCTTAC
>JAFDBU010000286.1 GCA_019313095.1 Deltaproteobacteria bacterium
AACGCTATGCTTTCCTTATGAGCCCTTTTGATACTCATGGGGCCCAGAATTTCATCGAGGCGCCCCCTTATTTTTTCAAGGAAACGGTGAAATTCAGGCCCTTTTAGGTGTAGGTTCAGGAGACCATACTCGGCAATTGCCCAGGGAAGCAGGAGCAGCGAGTAAAGGAGTTGATCTGGGAGATGCATGTTTTGGGCGTGCAGCCTGTCGACAACTCCCTGGAGACCCAAAAAGAGGTCGCGGTTCGTTTTTCTTTCAGGGGCATTATGCGCAGTCTTGTAAAATGGAAAAAGGACATAAAAAAGACCCGAGTCCATAGCAAGCTGCGACCAAATCCTGCAGGCCGTGCTGTGGAGATCTTTCATCAGTTCGTCTCGTATACGGGAGATCGGGCAAAGCTTCAGCATCTCCCGGTGATCTTTGATCGCTTGCCAGGTCCCCGTTTCAATGGAGAAATTGTTGCGGGCGGCATGGCGTATGACCCGCATCATCCTTGCCGGATCCCGCTTTACCCTTTTTTCAGGGTCGCCGATCAAGCGTATAATACCTTGCTCAAGATCATCAACACCACCGGTGTAATCAATGACGGTGTTGTTTTCTATCTCATATAGCAGGCTGTTGATAGTCAGGTCCCGCCGGAAGGCATCATCGGAAGGACTGCCGTATGTATTGTTTGCCGCGAGGACATTATCTCTGGCGCTGCTGCCGGCATTGTTTAAGTCGAATTCACTCCTGCAACGAAAGGTGGAGACCTCGACAATCTTGCCGCCGTGAAAAAAGACTTGCACCAGTCTGAAGCGTCTGCCTATCAGACGGCTGTTTTTGAAAATTTTACGGAGTTGTCCCGGTTTGGCATCAGTGCTGATGTCAAAATCCTTTGGAGATTTGCCAAGATAGAGATCCCGGACACCGCCGCCGACCAGATAGGCCACATGGCCGGCATCACGAAGACGATAGAGGACCTTGAGTGCCTCCCGGTCAATATCTTTTTTGGATATCGGGTGATTCGATCTGGGGATAATGCGGGGTTTGTGTGTAATGTCAACGGGTGTGCTTGCAGTTCCCGGGTCAGTCGGCATGGCTATTCTTTTGCGGATTACTTCTTGGTTCAGGAGGTAACTGGTTCCTTATAGACAGACTCAGCCTGGGAGATAAACATATCAAAAACCTCCCTGACCGTGAGTATTTCCTTCATTTTGTAGACATTCTCACCGGAAAACACGAGACCTTCCTCGATATTGCCGTCCTTTGCCATTATCAGTCTTTCGGAGATGCAATAAAAGTGGTCACATTTCTTCAAGCATTTGTACTTGCATTCCTTGGCTTTCAGCTCTTTCCCTGATTCCATTTGAGCTACAAAAGGGGTTCTGATCGCCCGGCCGGGCAAGCCGACCGGTGACCGGATTAGGGCCACATCTTCCTTTTTGGCGTTGAGATAGGCCTGTTTGAAGGCATCGGATACCGAGCATTCTTTTGTCAGGACAAAGCGGGAGGCAACCTGTACGCCGTCAGCCCCGTATTTGTCCATCATTTCCGCCATATCGTACCCGTCTGTGATGCCGCCTGCCGCTATGAGGGGCACCTTTTTTACAACCTTACGGATGTTGGGAAAAAGATCACGAAGGGCGATATCCGTTCCTAGATGCCCGCCGGCTTCTTTGGCTTCGACAATAATGGCGGCAGCTCCCAGCTTTTCCGCAAGTCTGGCAAATGCCGGAGAGGAAACAATGGAGACAATAGGCGTATTAGTTTCCTGGCCGATCTTGAAAATATCTCGTGAAAAGCCGGCCCCGGTGATGATCATGTCGACCCCGGCTTCTATGGACGCTTTGACCAGGTTATAAAAATTTTTCATGGCGAACATGATGTTCACCGCGATAATGCCCTTGGTTGCATTTTTGGCCTTTATGATATCAGCTTTTAATTCATCGGTTGGGATGGAGGAGCCGCCGATTGTCCCTATGCCGCCACAGTCTGCAACAGGTATGGCCAAGGCGGAAGTGGAAACCCTGATTGACATTCCACCCTGGATAAGTGGAACAGGGGCAACGTGCGGGCCAATAGTTAAAGGGGGTAATTTCATCTGGTATTTAAATTGGAGAAATATATAAAGACTCCAGCAAAGGTTTTCCGGTACGGGTATTGAATCATACTGTGATTGTTAATCTGTTAATATTAAAACAAATAACCCTATTTTGAAATAACTTATTTTTTGCGGTTCTCTAATTAGGCACGACTATGCCCTGCTTCAAGCTCTTTGTCAAGTCAAAGCATGCCCCCTGTGGGGACATTGCTTGACTTTTTAGCTTGGGTACGATTAAAGTTATCCGCTTATTTTTTCAATAATAATTAATTGCTGCTGCAACAAGGAGATTGTTTTGAGCATTAAGGCTTTGAAAGGCTTTAAAGATATCCTGCCCGATGAGGTCGGTCTCTGGCAGTTCATCGAACAGACAACCAGGGACGTTTTTCACAGGTACGGCCTGGAAGAGATTAAAGTCCCCACCCTGGAAAAAACAGAGCTGTTTGTCAGGACAATTGGCGAGAGTACCGATATTGTCGAAAAGGAGATGTATACCTTCACGGACCGCAACGGCACCTCTGTAACCATGAGGCCGGAAGGTACAGCTTCAGTCATTCGGGCCTACATTGAAAACGGTCTGTATGTCAGAGGATCTGTGCAGCGCCTTTATACCATCGGTCCCATGTTCAGGCATGAAAGACCCCAGAAGGGCAGGTTGCGTCAATTCCACCAGATGAGCGTCGAGGTACTCGGTTCAAACAGCGCCATGATTGATACCGAGGTTATGGCTATGGCCTGGCAGATCCTGAAGGAAATAGGGTTGCAGGCAAGCCTTGAGATCAACTCCTTGGGCTGTACCTCATGCCGCCCGGCATTTAAGGCTGCACTGCAGGAATTTATCAAGGTACGTATCAGTTACTTATGTGAAGACTGCCAGCGCCGCAGCACCACTAATCCGCTGCGTGTTCTTGATTGCAAAAGTGATCATTGCCAGGCTGAGTATGTTTCAGCGCCATCTATCACAGATCATCTCTGCGACGGGTGTTGTGATCACTTTGAAAAGGTCAGGCAGACTTTGGAGTCACTAAAAATACCGTTTGATGTCAACCCTAAAATGGTGCGGGGGCTTGATTACTATACCCAAACAACATTTGAACTGATCACTACCGAGCTTGGCTCTCAGGGTGCGATAGGAGCAGGGGGCAGATATGACGGCCTGGTCCGGCAGCTTGGCGGTCCGGGGGTGCCCGGTATTGGATTTGCCATGGGCATGGAAAGACTGGTCATGCTTTTAAGCCAGAAAGAACAGGGCGAGATCCTCCATGCTCTTGACCTTTTTCTTGTAACCCAGGGGGACAAAGCGTATGAAAAGGGTTTTGTTCTTATGCAGGCCCTGAGAGCAGAAGGGTTGCGGGTTATGATGGATCATGAAGGCAGGAGCATGAAAAACCAGATGAAACAGGCTGATAAGCAGAAAGCATGGTTTGCCCTTATCCTTGGCACGAGAGAACTGGAAAATCATGAAGTGGCCCTGAAGGATATGCATTCCGGTGAGCAGGAACTAATCGAGCTACCATTGACGTTTGAGGATTGGGCTGCTGTTATCAAGGATAAAATAAAAATATAAAAACAGCCGGCAGCTATCCGGACAAGGATCTACCGAATGTTGTGCTGTTTCAAAAAATAAGGAGCAATAAAATGGAGTCCATGGGGGGATTCAAAAGGAGTCATTCCTGTAATGATCTTGCAGCGGATAATGTGGGCGAAGTAGTCACCCTGATGGGATGGGTATTGCGGCGCCGTGATCATGGCGGAGTCATATTCATTGATCTGCGCGACCGCTGGGGTATCACTCAGGTCGTTTTCAATCCTGAAATTCATGCAGAGGTGCATGGCAAGGCACATCAGCTGCGCAGTGAATGGGTCATAGCTGTCCAGGGACGGGTTGAAAGGCGTCCGCCGGATATGGAAAATCCCAATCTGAAAACGGGCGCCATCGAAGTTTTAGTGGATACCCTGCGTGTGCTCAATTCAAGCCTTACCCCGCCTTTTCCACTGGACGAGGAGGTTGAGGTCTCCGAGAACCTGCGTCTCAAATACAGGTATATTGACCTGCGTCGTCCTTCCATGACTGCAAATCTGATTTTGCGGCACCGGGTGGCTCAATCAGTGCGGACCTACCTGGACGCCAATAATTTTCTGGAAATTGAAACACCTGTTCTGACCAGGTCAACTCCCGAAGGGGCAAGGGACTATCTTGTTCCCAGCAGGGTCAATGCCGGGAAGTTCTATGCCCTGCCCCAGTCGCCGCAACTTTTCAAGCAGCTTTTGATGATATCGGGCCTTGACAGATACTACCAGATTGTCCGCTGTTTCAGGGATGAAGACCTGCGTGCCGACCGGCAGCCTGAGTTTACCCAGATTGATATGGAATTTTCCTTTGTCGAAGAGGAAACCATTTATGAAATTATCGAAGGCATGATGCTGAAGCTTTTTAAAGAAGTTTTAGGACGTGAAATGACGGTGCCTTTTACCAGGATGACCTATGCTGAGGCAATAGCGCGGTTCGGCACGGACCGGCCGGATACACGCTTTGGGCTTGAACTGGTGGATTTGACAGAAACGGTTAGGAATTGCGGCTTTAATGTATTCCAGACGGTGGTAAAAAAAGGCGGGTTGGTAAAAAGCATAAATGCAAAGGGCTGCGGTGATTTTTCCCGCAAGGACCTTGATGATCTTACTGGATATGTAGGCCAGTTCGGAGCCAAAGGGCTTGCCTGGGTCAAGATCAAGGCAGGTGGAGAATGGCAGTCTCCGATCACAAAGTTTTTTACGGATGGGGAACGAGGTGCGATCAGCAGTGAACTCGGAGCGGAGGAAAACGATGTTCTTTTCTTTGTCGCAGACACAGGTACGGTGGTCAACCAGGCGCTCTCTGAATTGCGTCTAGAACTGGGCCGGAGACTTGGTTTGATCAATTCGACCACCTTTAATTTTGTCTGGGTTATTGACTTTCCTCTGCTGGAGTATGACCATGAAGAAAAGCGGCATGTTGCCGTGCACCATCCCTTTACAGCTCCCAAAGAAGAGGATCTGGAATTTCTGGAAAAGGATCCCGGCCGGATACGCAGCAGGGCCTATGACCTGGTGCTGAACGGCATTGAAATCGGCGGCGGCAGTATCCGTATCCATCAGAAAGAGTTGCAGAATAGAATATTTGGCGCCCTGGGAATTGCCAGGGATGAGGCTGTTGATAAATTTGGTTTTCTGCTGCAGGCTCTGGAGCTTGGCGCACCGCCCCATGGCGGCATAGCCTTTGGGCTTGACCGGTTGCTGAT
>JAFDBU010000287.1 GCA_019313095.1 Deltaproteobacteria bacterium
CCATTTCACGCAGCCGAGCAGCGGAAAAATAACCGGATCAGCGTGAGGACTGTTTGAGCCACTGTAAGTGGCGAGTTTCGCAACGCCCGGTTATTTTGAGCAGCACAGGGAAGTCCGCCTTTGGCGGACCAAGTGATTGGCTGCCCTTTTTGGTTCGTTTTTGGGCAAGCAAAAATGAACATAAAAACGATCTTTTTATCTGCATAAAAAAAATTATTCTCCTCTCAGGATGGCCATGGCCTTTGCCACATCAGCTTTGCAGCCGATAAAAAGCGGCACCCGTTCATGCAGTTCCTTGGCCTGTATATCAAGAATACGTTGCCTGCCGTCAGTTGCAGCACCACCGGCCTGCTCAACAATAAAAGCAAGAGGGGCCGCCTCACACAACAGTCTGAGCTTGCCATGCGGTTTACGGGGGTCCTGGCTGTCAGCCGGATACATGTAAATGCCGCCGTAAAGAAGATTGCGGTGGAAATCAGCAACCATGGCTCCGATATATCTGGCTGTGTATGGTTTTCCAGACTCATTTTTTGAGAATTTAAAATAGTTGACAACGTTTCTAGTGTGTTCATCCCAGTATTCGGTATACGATTCGTTCACCGAATATATAGTGCCGCGTTCCGGCATGGTGATATTCTGGTGCGAAAGCAGAAATTCGCCGACTGACGGATCAAGGGTAAAGCCATGCACGCCCTTGCCGGCGGTATAAACCAGCATAGTGCTGGAACCGTAGAGGAAGTAACCTGCAGCAACCTGCTCGTAACCGTAACGCAGAAAATTATCCAGCATGGAGCATTCTGCCTTTTCTACTTTCCGATGGATCGAGAAGATTGTGCCTATACTTGCATTGGCATCAACATTGGAGGATCCGTCCAGAGGATCAAAAGCCAATACATAATTACCCTCCGGCATGTTATCCGGTATTGTGATGATCTCGGCATTTTCTTCGGATGACATGGCGCAGATCAGACCTGAACGTTCCATCCTGTGAATAAGTGCCTGGTTGGCAAAATCGTCAAGCTTTCGGACATTTTCTCCCTGGATATTGACATCGCCTGTGGCCCCGAGGAGATCCGCCAGGCCTGCTTTATTGACTTCTCTTGAGATAAGCTTGGCACTGATTATCAGTTCGCTGAGGAGTCTGGTAAACTGCCCTGTAGCTGCGGGGCATTCATCCTCGCACAGGAGAAGATGTTCCGTTATAGTGATCCCGAGCCTGTAGCTTTGATTGGCCCGTTGAATTTCTGTTTGATGCATATGCGGATCCTCTGGTTTTTTTTCTTTTTAACAGGTTAAATGAAAACAGCCGCCCACCCTTTTTCTGCCGGACAGGTTGTTATAGGTTTCTATGGCTTTGACGCTTTTCTGGGCAATAAATTCAATATTACGGGCCGCCAGATTTTCCTGCAGTTCAGGAGTTGGCCGCATTACTCCCATGGCTCCGGTACCACAGACAACAACTTCCGGTGCAGTTGCAATAAGTTCCCGCAGATCATCTGCGGTAAGCACATGTCCCTGATTGCGCCACCAGGGGCTTAAGATACGACTGTCTGGAAAAATGATGACGTCCTTGGTATAACGTATGCCGTCTATTACCATGCGACCGAAGCTGTAAGACTCAATCATGGGCATTTTAAAAACTCCTCGCTGTATCTGCGCCCGAATGCGGCTGAACAGGAACAGCGAATGGATTCCTTGTAGCTCGGAGTCTTCGCTTGCCTGTTGCGGTGTTAGTGAGGGCATTTGATAAAATCAACATTCTTACCTCAGGAGATTCCTCACAGCTTGCCGGGGGAGCTACAATTATCCAGGAAATTCCCGTGGGCCGCCTCAATCTTGAAAATTACCATGTCAGATTGGGTATATAGCTGTTTTGTTACTGTTTGAAAAAGAAAGAACAAGTAGTATACAATATAACCTGTAAAAATTGCTGGTTCTCCTAAAATCATACAACGGGCAGGAGACGTACCCGTAATATATTTTTACTAGGTCCGGTTGTTGAATACGAGACTTTTTACGAATTCAGCAGTATTCACCAGTATTTTAAATGAGACTGCCTGACTAATGGTGCTGGCCAATTGTGTTAGAGGTCTGATGAAGGAAACTGCGAGGTGGCACAAAGAGGTGTGACGGCGAATATCATCTGGACTATTGCAATACTGGCTGCAGTAACGTATGGCGCCCTCTGTCTCTTTTTGTTTCTGATGCAGTCCAAGCTGCTCTACTATCCTGACCTGCCCTCAAGAAAGCTGACAGCAAGTCCGGTCGATATCGGACTGGATTATAGTCCCGTCACAATAAAAACCTCTGACGGGGTAACAATCCATGGCTGGTTTGTCGCTGCCCAGCGGGAAAAAGGAACACTGCTGTTCTTTCACGGCAATGCTGGCAATATCTCCCACCGTCTGGATTCAATCAAGATCTTCCATGATCTCGGTCTTTCCACCTACATAATTGATTACCGGGGCTATGGCCAGAGCCAGGGTGTAATTTCCGAACAGGGTTCCTATCTCGATGCAGAGGCTGCCTGGGATTATCTGACGCAAACTAGAAAAATACCAAGGGAGCAGATAATTGTTTTCGGCAGGTCGCTGGGTGCTGCCATTGCAGCCCATATAGCTGCAAACCATTTGCCCGGTGCGCTCATCCTTGAATCGGCTTTTACCTCTGTACCGGATATGGCGGCACGGTTATATCCTGTTTTACCCGTCCGCCTATTAAGCAGGTTCCAGTATAATACGAAGAAAATGCTGGGATCGGTATCCTGTCCGGTATTGATTATCCACAGCCCTGATGACGAGATAATACCCTTTGAAAACGGTCTGCAGCTCTATGACAGCGCCCGGCAACCTAGGGAATTGCTAAGAATACGCGGAGGACATAATGAGGGTTTCCTGGTTAGTTCCAGTAAGTATTCTGACGGCCTCAGCAAATTTATTGGGACACATTTACCTGAGATGTCCCGATGATTGAGACAGGACGATTTTTTATCTTAAATTTTATAAAGTTAAAAATTTTTTTGACAAGCAAAGGCAGAAGTTGCTTTAAAAGGAATGCTGCAAATAAAAGTATGGTGATAAACCTTTAATTTTCTCTGACAAAGGAGTTTGATGCCCATGGGAGTCCTGGATTATTTCAAGTCAATACCGGCTATGACAGCAGAAGAGGTGCGGCAGTTTATTACTGAAAAACACCCGGATGATTATAACCTGGTGGATGTGCGTCAACCGAGGGAATATGAGATTGACCACATTCCGGGTGCCAATCTTATTCCCATGGCGGAATTGAAGGACAGGCTGGATGAGATAGACCCCGGGAAGCCGACTATAGTTTACTGAGCAGCAGGGGTGCGTAGCCGGTCGGCTACCAATTTACTGCTGGGGGCAGGGTTGAAAAATGTCTACACCATGGAAGGCGGCATCAGGGCCTGGAAAGGAATGGTAGCCTACGGTCTCCCTGAAGCCGGTATGGCTTATTTTTCTCCGGCGACCGATGCAGAGGAGGTTGTCGGGTTGGCCTGGGCCCTGGAAGAGGGATCAAAACTCTTTTATCAGGGAGTTGCTGATCATTTTAAGCTGGACAAGGAAACGCGGGAAATCTTCAGCTGGCTGGTTTCGGCTGAAAAGAATCATGAAAAGCATCTGCTTGAAACCTATGAATCCATGACTGGCTCCAAACCGGATTTTGAAAAACTCAGGACACGATTTAGTGATGGCCTAAGCGGTTCTTTCATGGAAGGAGGCGTTGCCGTTCAGGAGGCGCTTGACTGGGTAAAAGGGAAAGGAGTATCGCAAAGCCTGGAATTGGCCATGGCCATGGAGGTCAACGCCTTTGACCTGTATATAAAAATGAGTCGGGCTATTGAAGATCCAAAAGCCCAAAAGATTTTTAAAAAATTATCAGAAGAGGAGCAGGTCCATCTTGAAAAGCTTGCGGATCTTCTGGATACGAAAATCTGAACGGTTAAATTTTATCTACATTGAAATAGTGCTGAACAGAGAAGAGAAAGCAGAAAAATGTGAGTTGTAATTTTTTCTGTTAGGTTTTGGCACGGTCTGTGAATAAATAAAAAGCAAGAGACTTAAAGGAAACAGTATCTCTCTCCTTTATATACTTTCCCTTCCTATAATGACAAGAAACCCCGACCGCCACCCTTTGGTCGGGGTTTCTTGTCATTGCTTGTCATTTTTCGTTTCATTTTTTGATAGGGCACTTAAGGATTTGATCATTTCAGCCGGGTCTGTGGTGGGAAAATTGCACTTGAAATTTGTACAGACGTAAGCGGTCGCCTTATTGTTGATGGCATACATAAATTCAACGAAGTTGGCATATTTCTCTATTTGCGGGCTTTCTTCACCTGCCGGTTTGAAAAGTATAACTGCATTGGGAAAGTAGTTTTTGTTCAGAACAGCAAACATCTCTTTCGTGTCTGCTGCTTCTTTCTCTCCCACAACAACAACTTCCTGGGAGGGGGCAAGGGCGAAGTCAAGTGCTCCCAGGAGCATTGGAAATGAAAGAGGCCTTTCCTTAAGGGAGGTTGAGGCTATAATGCTTGTCTTCTCAGCCCGTTCTGCAAAGCCGGGACTGCCGGTCAACCTACTGAGCTTTAGAAGATTAAACATGGCTACCGCATTGGAGGATGGCACGGAACTATCAATACTTTCCTTAATACGCGGTAGTATTGATTTCTCAGTATTTCCCGTCAGGTAAAAACCACCCAGCTTATCATCCCAGAAATTTCTGATAAGGACGTCGGTCAGATCAAGAGCCTGCTGCAGCCAATAGGTGTCAAAGTCCCTACCGTACAGTTCCAGCAGACCCCAGGCCATAAAAGAGTAATCAGCCGCTGTAGCCGGTAGTCCGGCTCGGCCTTTACGCCAGCGGTGTAGCAGCTTACCTTCTTTGGCGCGAAGGTTGTGCAGGATGAATTTAGCGGCTCTTTCTGCGGCCTTGCCATACTGGGGCTGAGCAAGTACCCGGGAGCCTCTGGCAAGGGCGCCGATCATCAGACCGTTCCAATCGGTTAGAACTTTATCATCGCGTTCAGGCCTGGGGCGGGAATTGCGGGCAGTTAACATTTTCCGGCGAATTGTTTCATATCCAGCGATCTTTGCTGTATCTGTCTCACCTATAAAAAGAAGGTTTTTGCCTGTTTTTTCGTGGGTGACAGGATCGATATAATTACCTTCTTCCGTAATATTAAAGACTCTGGCTGCTGTGGCTGCCTCAGCCGGTGTCATAATTTTTTTGATCTCTGTGGCCGACCATAGGTAGAATCTGCCCTCTTCTCCTGCGCTGTCGGCACTTTCGGCAGTATAAAAGCCTCCTGCTTCAGAGGTCATGGACTGCACGACATAGTCCAGAATTTCCCTGGCGGTTTCAGCGTACTTTTCCTTGGCAGTAGCCTGGTATGCCTCCAGGTAAGTCATTGCCAGTAAAGCCTGATCATAGAGCATTTTTTCAAAGTGGGGCACCCGCCACGCGGGATCAATTGTGTAACGGTGGAAACCGTAACCGAGGTGGTCGTAAATGGATCCCTGACGCATTGCTGTCAGGGTTTTTTCAACCATTGTTAGGGCAGCCTCGTTACCGGTACGATGCCAGTATCGCAACAGAAAAAGGAGGTTCAAAGGTTTGGGAAACTTGGCGTTACTGCCAAATCCGCCATGCTGAGGATCAAAGTCTTGTTCGAAGGCCTGAAAGGCAGCATCAAGAAAGGATGAGTCCATATTTGCGCCCGGCAGTTGGATTGTTGAGGAAATAATAGCTGCATTAATGCTGTCTGCGGATTGCAGTACAGAATCACGCTCTCTGGCCCATAATTCTTTGACCCTGGGGATAAATTCGAGAAGGCCGATACGGCCGAAACGGTTTTCCTTAGGTATGTAGGTAGCGGCATAAAAAGGTTTGCCTTCAGGGGTAAGAAAGAGTGTAAGGGGCCAACCGCAGGAAGGAGAAAGGAGATAACA
>JAFDBU010000288.1 GCA_019313095.1 Deltaproteobacteria bacterium
ACGATCGGCATGTCCGGAGTGCCTGAAGAAGGAATCCTGAGAGAACCTCTCCATCTCTCGCCCCGCTTGAACAATACATTTTCTCCGGGGGCGAACTGATAAGAATTCACCTTGCTAAAGGTCTGCCACGCGGTCTGTTCCGTAAGGCCGTCATTGGCATCATTCCCTCCCGAAGCGTCAATGAAATAAGTTGCGGCGAGGGAACTTGCAGTCGTTAAAGGAGCTAACAAGCCCTTGCAAGAAAAATTGAAAAGAGAAAAAAGAAATATAATTACGAAAAGAACTATTTTCTTCATGGCTGATATCCTCTAGTTATTATGTCAATGTACTAAAATCTGGCAATAAGAAAAATTTGATATGTCTTGCCACAATAGAGGGTTTTGTCATACAAAAACTAACTCAATATATCCACTGCATATCTAAAAATATGAAATAAAAAAAGCTGATAATAAACAGGGGGCATTGGACAAGTCATTTCAACTAAAAACTGTAAGGCATATCAGCAGACAACGCAAATTATGAAAGAAAAAAGACAGAGCCACTTGTGACCATGCTTCATAATATGAACTATCAGATATGATCAGATTGCATATCAAATCAAGAAGAATCAAGGATCTTTCTGATTGTCATAGCCAGTTCTGGATTTGAGTCTAAAATACATGATCGGGAGGACTAACTATTTCCACCAGCTTGCCACTATCAGGTGGCAAGCCGAATACTGCAGAAGTGGCTTCCCACTTTTTATCGCTTATGGCGGTTCATGTATTATATTATCAACTGAAACACAGGGAAGAAAAATTAAAAATCACCTTAACGTGAACCGTATCATGGCATTGAAGCAGACAATAGACGAGGTCCTTTCCACCGAAATAAAAAGGGATATTGCAGAGCGGTATTTCAGTTTCAGGAAATTGATCGAAGAAGACGAGATGGATCTTGAGGAAAAGATAAGGCAGTATTCCATTATCCTTGAAAAAAGGATCAGCTTTGACCTGATTCGGATTTACATCCTTCTAAAAAAAGAGAAATTCATCAATACTTTTCTGAAACTGGCCGGTCTTGATAACAAGCTCTTTTACGACCCGTATCTATCCGAATCAGCCACCATTGCAGCCAGGGTCTTCCGCTGCCAGAGATTCAGCGGCTTCACTAAGGCGGGACGTTTTACCAACTTTCTATTTGAATGTTATGAAAACCTCTATTACCATACCGAGATCTATCACCGGCACATCGACGAACTTGTGGAGGAAAGGGGCCTTATTGCTGAAGAGATCAAGCAGTTCTACAACGAAAACGATCTAAGCTCTATCCTGGGCTTCATACATAGCCTTGGGAACGAGGAAGTCTGCAGCTGTATTCAGGGTGGTCCTGAAACCGGGTTGGCCGAGGAACTGGCCTGGAAGATGAAAATACCCCCTCTGCCGCCCATAGAAAAAACCCTGACTATTCTTCCCCAGCTTGCAGAGCCGTATGAAATAAAGCAAGACCTTAAAAAACTTGCCCAAAAAGCATACAAGGAACAGCAGACAGAATTCCTCAAGATGTTCGACCAGAAAAGATCCCCCTGTGACAGGCTAGGGATGTAAGGTTTCAGGAAACCGCAACAGGCCGACATCGACTGCTTGAAATGGCACTAAAAAGGGGAAGGCTTCATCAAGATACTTGCCGCATTATTGATTTGCCACATTATTGACTATTGAAAGCCTCACGTGAAATAGTCATGTTCAAAGGACATCGTAACTTTACTTCAAGGTTTTGTTAAAATCGAAAAGATAAATTGAAGCGCCTTTAAGCCCTTTCTCTTTGTGTTTTGAAATCCATAACCCGGGCCACCAGGCTCTGGGCCCACCCGGGGGTTGCCAGGGCATGAATATGTGTATACAGGCCCAAAACGTTGTTAAATACCAATCCATCTCGGCCATCCACAAAACCGACACCGCGTTCCATAGTAAACGCAAGTTCTGCCGAGCTGCCCTGCCATGAAAGGACCGTGCTGTAGCGGAATTCATGTCCTTTGATCCTGTCGCCTGCTTTATAGAACGGATTGTTGTTGCTGACAGATAGTTCAGTATAACCATGCGCCTGGGGTTTTCTGTCCAGTCCGAATTTAACGGGGAAAACTCCGGAAAGAGGATATTC
The DNA here is from genome assembly GCA_019313095.1 of Deltaproteobacteria bacterium. Taxonomy (GTDB): domain Bacteria; phylum Desulfobacterota; class Desulfobulbia; order Desulfobulbales; family BM004; genus BM004. The sequence continues at coordinate 2,140 of JAFDBU010000288.1, forward strand.
CTCACCATCGAGCAAAATGCTTTCTCCAAGATATATCAGGCCGCCACATTCTGCGTAGATCGGCATCCCTGCTTCAGCAGCATGTTTAACCGACAATCTGAATGTAGTATTGTCAGCCAGCCTTTTAGCACTGGTTTCCGGGAAACCGCCGCCAATATAGAGTCCATCAAGTTCGGGCAGACTTTTTGAAGTCATGGCATTTATCTCTACCAGTTCGGCCCCCTCATGTTCCAGGGCCTCAAGGTTCTCAGGATAATAGAACTGAAAGGCAGCGTCTTTGAGAATCCCTATACGTACTTTTGGAACCCTACCATACTTGGATATAAATACTTCAGGTGGCTTTGGAAGTACTATTTCTGCCATGATATTTTCGATCTCCTGCAGATCAAGATACTTTTCCGCCATCTCAACGAGCAGAGCAGTTGCCTGTCCGGCTCCTTCATGTTCCTGATACGGGGTTACTCCCAGATGACGCTGGGGGAATATATCGATTTTTGAGCGGTATATTGCCCCGACAACAGGGATACCGGTATACTCTTCCACTGACCGGCGCACAATGGTTTCATGCCTGGCTGTGCCGAGCCTGTTCAGCACAACTCCCTTGACCATAACCCTGGGATCAAATTTTCTACAGCCTAAAACCATAGCCGCTACAGTACGTGTTGTCTTAGTACAGTCAACCACGAGCAGAATAGGAAGCTTCAGATCAACCGCAAGTTCTGCAGTGCTGAATTCTCCTTCCACATTCACGCCGTCAAACAATCCCCTGTTGCCCTCGACAACTGCTATTTCAGCTCCTTGGGCATGCTGTGCAAATGAGTCTTTGATAATTTTCGGGTCCATCAAATAGGGATCGAGGTTATAACAGGGCTTGCCTGCCGCAAGCTGCAGCCAGCCGGCATCAATGTAATCGGGTCCCTTTTTGAACGGCACCACGATTCGTCTCTGCCTGGCATAAGCGGCTGCAAGGCCGACTGCCACCACACTTTTTCCTGAGCCGCCGCTTAAACCGGCAACCACAATTCCTTTTGGCATTTACTCCCTTTTCAAACTTAATTTTTTTTAAATATTATATTCTTTTCCTCGACTCCTCGGCCCCTCAAACCCTTGAACCCTAACCTACCCCATCTCCAACTCAAGCTGGCGTAATTCCTTTACCTGATCACGGAGGCGGGCTGCTTCTTCAAAGGCAAGTATCTTGGCAGCCTTATGCATTTCCGCCTCCAGTCTCTTAATATCCCGGCGCAGATCCTGCAGGCTTTGATATTCCACAATTGTTTCTGATGTTTCAACCTCAACGGTGATATAATCCTTTTCATACACTGAGGCCAGAATATCCTTAATGCTGGACTTCACCGTAGAAGGAGTGATGTTGTTATCAAAGTTGTATTGCTGCTGCAAACTTCTTCTCCGGCCGGTCTCCTTTATTGTACGCTGCATTGAACCGGTAATTTCATCGGCATAAAGAATTACCAGTCCGTCGATATTTCTTGAGGCCCTGCCGCAGGTCTG
>JAFDBU010000289.1 GCA_019313095.1 Deltaproteobacteria bacterium
AATGCTGGCAATGTGATAATAGGCGCCATGCTTTTCGCTGCAGATATGAATTTCTGAAATATCAGCCGGGATTTTGTTAACCGCAAGGTTCATTTTTCCCAGGACATCATGCAGATGCTTTGCTCCATCAGTCAGGATGAATTTCTGCAGGGCGCCAAAATAATCTTTCAGGGAAAGAAATGGATGTTTTTCTGTGGGGCTTATGAGAAAAGGCTGTTGGAGGTCTTTCGGCGCAAGTTCAATATCGCCTTGCGGTGCGGAAAGGAAAAAGCGAAATTGCATACCATCCTTATTGCAGCACAGGAAGCTGGCATAAGGCTGCTGCAGGCTTCCTGGAGTGAGATTTTCTATATTGATGCTTTGTGTCTTTAGAGTTCTTAGTAGCGATAGTATTCCGGTTTATAGGGGCCCTCTACTTTGACACCGATATAGTCGGCCTGTTCCTCTGTCAGGGTGGTGAGGTTGGCGCCGATTTTTTTGAGGTGCAGCCGGGCCACCATCTCATCAAGGTGCTTTGGCAGAAAGTAGACCTTATTCTCATACTTGCCCTGATTCTGCCAGAGTTCTATCTGGGCCAGGACCTGGTTAGAAAAGGAGTTGCTCATGACAAAACTCGGGTGTCCTGTAGCGCAGCCCAGATTCACCAGGCGTCCTTCTGCCAGGACAATGATGCGTTTGGGGTCAGCCTTGCCCCCGCTGGGGGGGAAGATGACATGGTCCACCTGGGGTTTAATGTTTTCCCAGGGTAGATTGCGGATGCCGGCGATATCGATTTCAGAATCAAAATGACCGATATTGCAGACTATAGCCTGGTCCGGCATCTGCTCCATGTGTTTTCTGCTGATTACCTCCACATTGCCTGTACAGGTAACAAAAATATTGCCGGCAGGCGCTGCTTCGTCCATGGTGACTACTCGGTAGCCCTCCATGGCTGCCTGCAGAGCGCAGATTGGATCAATTTCCGTTATCCAGACCGTGGCGCCCATGCCGCGCAAAGCCTGGGCACAGCCCTTGCCAACATCGCCGTAGCCGCAGACCACAGCAATTTTGCCGGCGATCATAACGTCTGTCGCTCTTTTAATGCCATCAATTAAGGATTCACGGCAGCCGTAAAGGTTGTCAAACTTTGACTTTGTTACAGAATCGTTGACATTGAAGGCCGGGGCAAGCAGGGTGCCCTGCTTCATCATCTCGTCCAAACGGTGAACACCGGTGGTTGTTTCCTCGCTGATACCCTGAACATCCTTCATCAGCTCAGGATATTTCTCATGCATGATCAGGGTAAGGTCACCGCCGTCATCCAGAAGCATGTTGGGGCGCCAGTTGTTAGGGCCGAAGATGGTCTGGTCAATGCACCACCAGAACTCCTCCTCTGTCTCACCTTTCCAGGCAAAAGTCGGTATATTGGCAGCAGCCATTGCAGCAGCAGCATGATCTTGGGTTGAAAAAATATTGCAGGACGACCAGCGCACCTCAGCTCCAAGTTCTACCAGTGTTTCCATGAGAACGGCCGTCTGGATAGTCATATGGAGGCAGCCGGCTATCCTGGCTCCCTTGAGCGGCTTTCTGGCGCTGTATTCTTCCCGTATCGCCATGAGACCGGGCATTTCTGTCTCAGCAATGTTTATTTCCTTGCGGCCCCACTCAGCCAGATTGATATCAGCTACTTTAAAATCAGCTGCATCCGTTGCTATTTTGTTCATGATATTTCGCGCTCCTTACTTTATTCCTGCGGCAGCCTTCAGTTCTTCGGCCTTATCAGTCTTTTCCCAGGTAAACTCAGCCCTCTCCCTACCGAAATGGCCGTAGGCCGCTGTTTTCTTATATATTGGTCTGAGAAGGTCAAGATGCTGGATGATGGCCTTTGGTCGCAGATCAAAATGTTCATAGATCAGCTGTTTTATTTTTTTGTCTTCAATTTTTCCCGTCCCGAATGTGTGCACATTGATGGATACGGGCTTAGAAATGCCTATGGCATAGGCGACCTGGACCTCAACCTCATCGGCCAGGCCTGAGGCAACTATGTTTTTAGCCACATAACGGCCCATATAAGAAGAGGAACGGTCAACCTTGGACGGATCCTTGCCGGAAAAGGCGCCACCGCCGTGTGATCCCATACCGCCGTATGTGTCGACAATAATCTTGCGCCCGGTTACCCCGCAGTCACCCACAGGACCTCCTATAACAAAACGCCCGGTCGGGTTGATAAAGTACTTGGTGTTGCTGTCAACCATTTCAGCCGGAATGATGGGCTTTATGATCTCTTCCATCACTCCTTCTTTCAGGTCTTCATAGTCGACATCCGGACCATGCTGGGTTGATAGAGCTATGGCCTCAATTCGTACAGGCCCTTCATCGCCGTACTCAACTGTGACCTGGCTTTTGGCATCCGGCCTCAGCCAGGGCAATAACCCAGCTTTGCGGACCTCGGCCTGCCGTTTCATGAGCCTGTGGGCATAGGTGATTGGCATGGGCATCAGTACCTTTGTTTCTCTGCAGGCATAGCCGAACATGAGACCCTGGTCTCCAGCTCCCTGGTCCAGGTCAAGCCCGGAACCCTCATTAACACCCATGGCAATATCGGGAGACTGCTTATCGATTGAGGTTAAGACAGCACACGACTGGAAGTCAAATCCCATCTCCGAAGAATTGTAGCCGATCTCCTTGATAGTATTCCTTACGATCTGCGGCATATCAACCCAGGCAGAGGTTGTGATTTCTCCTGCTATCAAAGCCATACCGGTAGTAACCATGGTTTCGCAGGCAACCCTGGAATGAATATCCTGGGTCAGAATTGCGTCTAAAATTGCGTCTGAAATCTGGTCGGCAACCTTGTCCGGGTGTCCTTCTGAAACTGATTCTGAGGTAAAAAGATATCCTGACATGAGTCAAGTTCTCCTAAAAAAGATAGTTAAAAATGACAAAATACATTCCCATGAATTCGCAAAACACTATTTTTTGGTCGATATTTAACAATAAGTCAAGTAAAATTTTTCTGCTAACAGGGAAATAAAAATTAGGATGCGGGCCCTTGAATGTGGCAATAAG
>JAFDBU010000290.1 GCA_019313095.1 Deltaproteobacteria bacterium
AGAAAAAAGGCAAAAATAAGCAGGACAATCCCTAACAGTCGTATGGTGTAAATATATTTATTGCCCTGGAGGAAAACCCGTGACTTGTTTGTCATCAATGCAAGCATAACTTTTGATCCAACAAGTAGTAAATAAAAACTCATTACAAATGAGGCGGCAGCAGAAAGCCCCACAGCCATTGCCTTCAGGGTTGTCGGTCCCCCTACAGTGAGCCAGAAGAGATATGGATGAGGGCTTAATGCATTAACGACAATACCTTTCAGCAGTGATTTCGGCTCTTTTATGTATTTGTCCAGATCAACTGGTCTGGTCTTAAAGTTTTTGATTCCCAGGTAGAGGATAAAAAAGGCGCCGATGATTGAAATAATGCCGACAACATGGTTAAACCCTGATAGTTTTTCCATAATGAAAAGTGTTGCCATAATGATCGGTATATCTGTAAGGATTGGAGCCAGCGAGACCTTAATGCCGGCTTTTAAGTCGTGCTGCAGGGTTTCGGACACAACAAGAGCAAGCAGGGGGCCTGGCGCAAATCCTGCCGATATACCAAGCATGGTTCCAATAGCGAGAAAAGGTAGCATTTCTGTGTAATGTTAACTCCAGGGTTGTTTCAGCAGGAGCATTTTCCGATAACCTCATGCATGTTGTAAGTAAATCGTATCGTCCCATTCCGGATGACTTTGCCTGTACCCGGATCTTTGGCGACAACAGTGAGAAAATGAGTACCTGCTTTTAAGACGGGCTTCATGTCAAACTGAATAGTTACCTTTGAGGCCGCTTTGTTGTTTACTACTATTACTTTGCTTTCAGCTAAATAAACTCCAGGAATCTGAGCGTGTTCTCCTGAAAATTCCAGGACTACTTCAGGGATACCCGGGCCTATGTCAAAGATTATCGGCACATCCACCCTGTTATTCTCAATGACATGAATAAGACCATTCTTGTTGTCCTCGGTTCCATAAGAGAAGTACGGGTTTTTCTTATTAGGGGTGGTTACCCTGTCGGAAAAAGTGAGAATGGCTAAGGATAGTATTACAGCGCAACTAATGACAAAGATTGTTTTATTGTTCACCATACCTGCAGTTATTGTTCTGCGACGGAAAAATTTTTCAGTTTTTTTAGTAGTATTGATTAATGATTATTGCCGATACATTATTTTGCCACAATCACTGAGATCATAACCGCCAAATCTTTCAACTGTCAGACGAAACTCTTCATTTTCCCTGATGGTCTTAAGCAGTGCAACTACCTTAGGATCATCAAGAAAAATTGTGGGCAGAATAAGGTCGTAACGTTCTTTGGCCACGGGTATGAAGTCAAGATCAAGTGCTACGGCTGCTGCCCGGATGGCCAGGCCGGTATCCGCATTACCGCTGGCAATTGCCGAGGCCACGTTCATGTGCGTGTATTCCTCGCGGGAATAACCATTGACCTGCTCAGGACTGATACCGAGCCTGTTCAGGTACATGTCAGTGAGCAGTCTGGTTCCGGCACCCCGCTGCCGGTTGATGAAACGCACATCCTTTCGGGACAGGTCTTCAAAATTTTTGATATTAAGAGGGTTGCCCCTCGCTACAAGAAGTCCTTGTTCCCGGTATGTTAAATTGATGAGCTGCAGAGAAACATCCGGTATAAATTTTTTGATGAAGGATATATTATACTCCCCAGTCGCTTCATCAAGGAGATGTGTACCGGCCAGGTGAGCTTCACCTCGCTTAACGGCCAGGATTCCTCCCATACTGCCGACGTGGGCCGAGGATAAACGGCAGATAGGGCGTTGCCGGTGCAGGAGGTTGGCCAGTACATCAAGAATGTTGTCGTGACTGCCGATGAAGACCAGGGTGTTTTCAATTTCACGTTCGTCCCGCAACAGTTCAACTAAGACCTTTTCACCTGCTCCTAAACCCTCACTGCTGGCTGGTACTGTCAGAAAGCCGTCAGCCTGTACCAACGACATGACTGCGCCGGCGCCACGCCCGGCAGGGGTTGCCGTCAAAACAGCGCCGACTTTTCCCAGTTTTACTCTGATATATTCCTGCACTCCAAGCTTGGAAGGCAATGGTCTTGCCAATGTGGCCTCGAGCCTGCTGGCAGGTGGGGATTGTATTCCCTGGAGATAATCGGCGAGTTTTTTTACAAAAAGGTTTAAAGTTATGACTGCAGATATGGTGTAGCCGGGAAGACCTATTACCGGTTTATTATTGATGATCCCCAGGACAACCGGCTTGCCCGGCCTGATATTAACGCCATGGAGTACAACTTCGCCGAGATCACCAATGACCCCGGCGGTATGGTCCTTGGATCCAGCTGAGGCACCGGCATTGACAATAATGATGTCATATTTGGCAACAGCGGCACAAATAGCTTTCTTAAGTGTACCGGGATCATCCGTCACTATTGGACTGCGTTCGGCGTGTATTCCCCATTCGGTCAGATAGCCGGCCAGAACCCGACTGTTGAACTCAATGATGTTGCCTGGACGTAATGAATTTCCCGGCTGCACCAGTTCGCCTCCTGTTGGAATGACCAGTGCATTTGGAATTTTTCTCACCTTAAGTTGACTAAGACCGGTTGCCAGCATGGCGCCCAGGTCAATAGGCCTGATCCTGTGGCCATCAGGAAGGATGAGTTCGGTGGTGACGATATCCTCACCGATGGTGCGCACATGTTTCCAGGGAGTTACCGGTGCTATGATCTCGACGGTGGATTCATCTGTGGGCTGCACAGCTTCAACCATCATAACTGAATTGAATTCCGTTGGTAGCACGTTGCCGGTATTTACCCATTGAAATTGGCTATTCAGCTCGAGTTTGACCGGCGATGTCTCACTGGCGCCGATAGTTTCCTGAAAGCGGACTGCGATGCCGTCCATGGCTGCTGCATTGTAGAAAGGGGAAGAG
>JAFDBU010000291.1 GCA_019313095.1 Deltaproteobacteria bacterium
CGGAATCGGGAATGGCCAGATAAAGAGTGCCGACCGCCCTGTCAACCTGTATGCCGTCCTGGCCGGTCAGGCGGAATTCTATGGTGCGCCCTTCCAGTCGCGTTGCAAGGTGCCAGCCCAAGACCTCGGCAGCCCGCTTTTCAACCATTGTGGAATTGTACTTCAGTCCCTTGCTGTAATAATCGGTATCGGTCACCTTGCTGCCAAGACCTGATGCCTGGTAGGCTGACCAGGCCAGGAAGGCCAGAAATCCCCCGATCATAAGCATGATCAGGTAAGGGTAGATGGTTTTTCTTTTGGTTTCTGTCATGGTTTTATTCTTTTTCCTGTTGCTCAATGTATGCTTCAGCTATGGCCAGTATCTCTCCCGCCTCATCTGTCAGCAGAAATTCAACAGTAAGGTGTTTGCTGGAGGGTGTCAGCAGGACAAAATCAAGACGTCGGTTCTCTCCGGCTGCCAGGTCGGCCTTGGTCTGGCCCTTTAGCACCAGGGTTTCTCCGGTTCCTTTTGTTCTTGCCTGCAGGGTGTAGACGGCTGGCTCTTGGCTGCGGTTGTTGACCCAACCGTTGAAAAAAGTACCGGTTCGGTTGTTTTCAAGCAGGCGGGGCGCGACGGTATGCGAAATAGCCACCTTCAATGATGCAACCGGACGGACGGCAAGGGAAAAGACGAGAACAATTAGCAGGGCAGCTATTGCTGTAGCCGGCAGAAGCACACGGGGATTAAGCAGGCCGGAAATGCCTTCGCCGTACAGACCGAATGTGTAGCTGATCAGCCCCGGTTCCTGGCGTTTTGTCATTACCCTGCGGCAGGCATCCAGGCAGCGGCCGCAGTTGGTGCACTCAACCTGATAACCATCCCTAATATCGATCTCCATTGGGCAGACCTTTACACAGGATTCGCACTCGATGCAGCGTTCAAGCTCTTGATCGGGAAGGTGCAGGGTAAGGGTTGCCTTGTCGACAATAGCTGTCTGGATTCGCCCATAGGGGCAGAAATCGCTGCAAATTAGCCGCCGGACCAGGGCCAGGTCGAGGTAAACAAGCAGAAAGGTCAGGACCAGGGTGATCCAGACGGCGTAGTGCAGATCAAGCCTGGCAAGACGGATAAAAAAAAGCGGCGGCGGGATAAAATACCAGAGCATGTTGGCTGCCACCAGGAAAGATAAAAAAATAAATACCGCCTGCAGCATTATCTTACCGGCCAGCTGTCCGTGCAGCCTGTTGTTTTTTACCCTTAGGCCCAGGCGTCTGGCACTCCATTCTGCTATATCCGACAGGGTTGTCTGCGGACAGAGCCAGCCGCACCAGACCCTGCCGAGAACGACAGTGATAAGCAGAAAACCAAGAACAAATATCAGGGTAGCCAGCAGAACAAGGTATAGATCCTGAATCCTTAAAACGTGCCCGAATATATAGAGATTTAAACCTGGTATGTCGATGCGCAGCAAACTTTTGCCGCCTACCTCAAACCATGGAATGATCAGGACCAGCAGGGTGGTAACCCACTGGAACAGTCTCCGCTGGGGGCCTATGAGTTTTTTGCTTTTCATGAAAAAACCGGATGGGATATGTCCCGCCCGGTACCTTGCCGTTATAAAAAATGGGTTTTTTGTCCGGTCTCTGCGTCAGGGCACAATGCAAAATGCTCACATATATTTAATATGCTGCGCTTTTTTATGTGCGCCCTTTCTTGACTCTGAACGAAAAATCTCACTTTTCGGTGTTTATCAAAGTTCTGCCTGTAGCCGCACGTTATTTACTCTGGGAGTACTTCTGCTGGTGCGCGTCCATCTTTTCCTGGAACTCGCTATGCGAACTCCAGCCGCTGAAAAGATAGTAGCCCATAAAAATCAGCCCCCAGACAATCAGGCCGTAAAAAAGGATGTTAAAGTATGGCGGCGGCTTGTTTTCCTTGTTCTCCTTAATTCCGTCAAAGGGTTCGTTCGGGTCATTCTGAATATTCTCTTGAGTTGTCATCGTTTAATCTCCGAAAAAATTAATCATCGTCAAGCATCCGGTACTTGGCAATTTCCCCTTTCTCCTTGCGTTTCTTGCTGTAAGTCCGGATGACAATCAGCACAAAGATCGCAAAAAGCCCGAAGGTGACGCCAAGGTACAGTATCGAAGCCAGGTCCATGGCTTAATTGTCTCCCTGGAGGAAATTAACCATCTGCCATACTTTTTGGGCCCCCAATTTAGAGTAGGGAGGCATGCCGCCGTCCGGTATGCCGATATAAATCAACTCAAACAGTTCAGCCTCATCGTAGTTCGTTCCGTCCAGTTCCGGCCCGATATCGCCGGAAAGGTCTTCCCCATGACATTGGGCGCAGTTTTCCATATAAAGAATCCTGCCTGCCGCAACTGCAGCAGCATCTCCTTTGAACGGGTTTTCCAGGTCGCCGACGATTGTGGTCTCGGATGTTTCGCGCCATGGAATGTCGCTGCCGAGTTTCTGCATATAGGCGACAATGGCATCCATTTCATTTTTGCTGGCCAGTCCATTAATATCTTCACTGGTATAAGGGAAGCCGAGGACATCCATTTTGCGTTGGATCTTCTTGGAATTGAGCTTGTTGTTAGACAACCAGCCGTAATCGGGCATATTGGTTTTCGGGACCATGGCCCGCGGCGATGCCATATGCTTGTAATGCCATTCGTCTGGATATTTGCCACCAAGCCGCGCCAGATCGGGGCCGGTCCGTTTTGAGCCCCAGAGGAATGGCCGGTCGTAGACAAATTCGCCGCTTTTGGAGTAATCACCGTAACGGATAACCTCGGCAACCAGCGGCCGTACCGTCTGTGTGTGGCAGTTGTTGCATCCTTCCCGGATGTAGATGTCGCGGCCCTCCTGCTGCAGAGCGGTGTACGGGGTTACGGATTCGATCCGGTCCGCCTCGGTATTGACCCAGGCAAATGGCAGAACCATGGTTATTATTGTCCCGA
>JAFDBU010000292.1 GCA_019313095.1 Deltaproteobacteria bacterium
AATTGATGCAGATTGTGATGACGGTAAATTCTTCAACGGTTTAGAAACCTGTGATGCTAATGGTTCCTGCCAGGCGGGTACTCCTGTAGTATGCGATGATGGTGTAGGCTGTACAGATGATATCTGTGATGAAGGTAGTGACAGCTGTGTTAGCAGTGCAAATGATGCCAATTGTACCGACGATGGCCAGTTCTGTACAGGTAATGAGTACTGCGATGCTACAGCTGGCTGTACATCTGCCGGTGATCCTTGCGCAGCAGGTGAAAGCTGCAATGAATCAAATAATTCCTGTGACTTGATACCAGGTGGCTGTAGTGAAGGAGATTTCCCTGTCATTGTTAATACTGATTATAATGAAAAAGCCGGAAAGCTGAATATTGAAGGCTTTGCTTCTGAGGGGAGTACAATCACTATTGAAAATGCTGATAACGGCCAAGTCCTGGCAGAGGGAATCAATGTAAGAAATGGTAGTTGGAAATCCATAATTAACAAACTAAACACTATACCGGAACACATCAGTGTCATTTCTTCCAATGGGTGTTCGGTGGATTTGTTTATTGGACACCATGACGATGATCATCATGACGATGATTAATATGACGATCATAAATGAATAGTGGGGCAATAAATGCTCTCAGAAAGTTAAAAAATTTGATTAATTTCAAATAAGTTGTGCTGGGGGAAGTCTACTGGACGTTCCCTTTTTATTTTTCAGCAGGTTAAAACCTGCGACAATATGCCATCTGGTTAATCGTATCAGCATAGAGTATAAATGAATTATTCATGACAAACTTTACCAAAGTCAATTTTATGAATACCGTAAAACAGTATCCTGCTCAGTAAAAACACCCAATTTTTAAAATCATCTTGCATTATATTTTTTGACATATTATTTTTTTATGCAAAATGTTTTAATATTGGCCCTCATAGAATCAAAAATAATTTTTCAAATGTGCCAAAAAACAGATCGATGTAGTACGGGTGAAAGGTGGGCGATGTCAGACCTTTCCTGCGAGTTTTAATCATATAGTTAGAGGTATAACCATGGGAGAAAATTGTAACTGGCCGTGTTGGAAAATTATGAATTGTGACGCATCGCACGAATGTGCGGCAAAAAGCCGTCCCGATACACCGTGCTGGGATATTGCCGCAGAACTCCATGACTATCGGCATGCACTGGATATCTGCAAGGACTGCATTGTGCATATGCTCAAGGCGGATGACTCCATCCTCACCCGGCAGGAAATGGAAGCCATATTGACTCACAAGGCAAACTGCGGTATGGCGTAATTAAAGCAATCGCAATCTGAAAAATTTAAGAAGGGCAGTTCTCCAGGTTCAGGTGGACTGCTTTTTTATTTGCTGCTTTTAATCGGACCGATGACGCGGGAAGGGGGGTATTTTTGCAGATCATGCTTGATTGATCTGGCCTCTTCGCTCTGGTGCATATATGAAATCAGGATACCGATACTAGCGGCGACCCACTCCATCAGTTCTATGAATTCCAGACTGTAAAGATTTTTCCTCCGGTCGTTTAACTGCAGCAAACCATAAGTTTCCAGGTCCCTGATAGGGATGAGAGCCACGGATTCATAGCCTTCGGCGTTGCATCTGTTACGGGTTCCGGTAGTCTGAAGATAAATTGCTGATGCCCTGGCGATAAAATCAGTAGTGGAGTTAGTCCAGAAACTCCCCCCCCTGGTGAATTGAGGCAGGGAGGTATCTGTGCGGCCGCGAATAATGTTGCCGCACATACAGTCAAGTTGTGGGAGCCCTGCTGAATCTTTAATAACCTTTCCGCCTTTGTCACGGGTGCATAAAAAATTTTCTTTTGCGACAAAATCCGGGGAAAAGCCTCTGGTGACATAATAGGGATAGTCAAATCCTTCCTGCAGCCGCATTCCGATCGATTCAATTCCTGTTTTCTTCTGCACAAGGGTTACGACATCAGCAAAGATAAAATCTTTAGGTTTTTTGGAGTTCAGCAGGGCAAGAATCCTTTCAGCAAATTTGTCTGGGTCAATACTTGCGAGGCTGATTTGCGGCTTCATGCTGTTCACTTTAAATTGTCAGTGGATAGGGTGATCGCCTTTGAGAAATATCTGAAAGAATGAAAAATTACATTTTAAAAAATAATAATTGTAAACGCTATATTTATATATTTTTTTTGAGATCTATAGGTTGCCCCCAACAATGTTAAGATCCGGAACAATCTATAACCCCTGTTTGGGCGGTTGAAATTATAAGATTTTACTGAGTCGGTGGAAGACTGAGTTAAACATATTATTGGACAGTCCTTACCATCCGGTAATAACCGCAGTTATGGCAGTCATGGATTTTCTGGGCATATGTGCCGTGGATTTTGCCTGAGCATAGCGTACCTGCAACTGCCCAGCATATTCTGCCAAAGTGAGGATAGGCCGGACAACTTTCCTCATGGTTTGATTCCTGCTTGCAGCCCATGTGTTCCCAGCAGGGTTTGTATTTCAGATCTTCGCCGCTCTGATACGGAAAAAACATGCTGATGGTAAGGCCGGAACCGTTTTTTGCCCTGATGAATCCGCCATGTTCCTCCACAATTTTTTTGCAGATTGACAGACCCAGTCCCGTACCCTGGCCTATCCTCTTGGTGGTGAAAAAAGGTTCAAAGACAAAAGAGAGTTTTTCATGGGGAATACCCTGTCCAGTATCAGTGACATGGATGGCAACATAGTCAATGTTATTTGCCCGCTCGACATCGGTGGCCAGGGTGAGGGTACCGCCGTTGGGCATGGCATCAATAGCATTTGTTAAAAGGTTGTTAGTCGCCTGTTCAACCTGGTCTTTTTGCAGCAGTACAGGGAGATCGGTATTGAGCCGGGGATTCAAGGTAATCGCATGTTCCCGGCAGATATCCTGGTATAATGCCATCGACTTTGATACTACCCCATTGACTGAATCTTTCTCGAATTGAATCCGTACCGGCCTGGAAAAGGTCAGGACATCTTTAAGGACCTGTTCGAGCCGCTCGGTTTCAGAGACAATGATTTCGGCGTACTTCAACTGATTTTTGGTGATTGCTGATTTCTGCAGCCGACGGCCAAAACCACCTAACGCGGTCAAAGGATTGCGGATTTCATGCGCAATATCAGCCGTAAGACGCCCCAGGGCAGCCATCTTTTCAGCTTCAATGAGTTTATTCTGGGTGTTTTGAATTTCTTTGGTTTTTTTCTCAACCTCTTCCTCCAGGGTCTCTGTCCAGTCTTCCATTCTCTCACGGGCGATCATCAACTCGTTCGTCATCCTGTTGAAAGTATAAGCAAGTCTGCCGATCTCATCATTTGCCTGGATGGGAACTTTTTGAGTCATATCGCCGGATGAAACCTTCTGCATCGAGCCTGCAAGGCTGTTTAAAGGATTCAGCACAATCTTCCAGAGGATGATGCTCAGGATTACAGCGATGATTGCTGCAACCATTATGATGAAAAGGGATATGCGACCTATCTGGTTTTCTATGCGCGAGTCTATTGTCTGTAGGGAGAAATCGGTCAGGAGGATGCCAAGGACTTTGTCTTCACTTTTATGGGCATGACATGCTGCACTATGGCAGTCTTTTTCATTATAAAGGGGTTCGGCAAAGGTAATGGTCCTGGTCGCATCAGGGTTATCAGAAATTGTCCAGCGTTTGTCAGGTTCCAGGGCGGCCAGCGGTATGGTGGTGTTGCTGTGGCAGCCGGTACAATGAGAATAGTTTTTGGAAACAAAACCACCAACTTCTCCCGGGTGTGAAGCATATGAGATGCGTCCTCTATGATCAAGGATACGTACGCTTTCGATGGAGTCGGATGTCCCGAAGAATTCTAATGTTTTCTGTATATCCTCAGGGCTGACCTTCATCATGTCATGATGGATCGATTTCCGCATCAGGTCTGAAAATGAGGTGATGTATGCCAGGGCATCAGTCATGGAGTTTTTCTTTTCCGCCTGTATCGTAGTGAACAGGGAGAGGGAAGTGCCGAGAATGGTAAAAAAGGTAATGGCAATTACCAGTTTTCCTGTAATAGAATGGGTGAGGCGATACAACATGCCTTTCATGAGGGTGTATCCTTTTTCGCTTGAAGTGTGTCTACTGGATAAGTGAGATACTACTGATCTTCACGGAGCAGGCGGGTTATATATCAGCGGGCACATCTTTAATTGTTGTTCAATCTACTATCCTGCCAGATTCTGTCTGCTTTTTTGATATAATTTTCCTTATCATAAAGCCAGGTATTCCTGATGTCGCGGTCGAAGGTGAGATAAAGCTTATCATCTACAATCGCATAAGCCTCGGGGTCTATCCTGGAGTAATCGCCGCGGCTCATGGCAAAAGCACAGTACCCGTCATATTGAGGCGCATACCTGGCCGGGTTGTTTTTGAAAAGTTCGAGATTTTCCTTACACGAAAACTGGTACGTGGCATTATTCCAGACAAATACATACTCTTCGGTGCCTCTGGAAGGTTTGCTTTCATTAAAGTAGGAGACCGGGTCATAACCGTTAATTGCTATTTCAGTGATATTTACGGTTACAGAACTATCCGGTTCCCTTGAGCAGGCACTGAGAGAAATGAGTGCGATTGTGAAAATTGCTATTAAGGATAACAGAAGCTGAAATTTTTGAATGAAAACCAGCCTATTTGAATCTGAAAACATCATTTTCCCCCCTTTAATAAGAACTTACTGAAATTAAATCCCAATTTGTATATTCAGCCCCAACAGCAAGGACAAAGTATGTATAATTGTATATAATTTACTATTAAAAATTAAATATTGCAACCAGTGGTTAGAGGCTTCAGTTGAATATTTTTTTTCAAGCGTATAGCCGGGGCAGGACTCAGCACAGGAATTCGTATCGTTTAATTCTTTTAACAGCTTGTTAATAGGAAAGAAAATCAAATCTGCTGACAAAGATGCAGGATGCTGATTTAAAAAAGAGTATTAAAATAAAAAATTATATATTTATTCCTTTTTGTATAACAGTGCGACAATTTGCCTCATTGCCTAACTGGCTCTTTCTGGTATTTTTCCTACAGTAGAACCTGCCACTTTGTGTAACACCACATTGTAGCTCTCAACAGATTAACGCCATTAAAACAGAGAATTAGGAAATCAAAATTATGAAAGGAAAGACGTATATTTTTTTTATGCTGTTTTTTATGTCGGTCTCAGTCTGCAGTGCTGAGGAGCCGGAAACTGTCAGCCAGGAACTAGATGAGGTAGTGGTCACTGCGTCACGGGTTGAAGAAAAAGTTAAAGAAGTTCCTGTGACTACCAATATTGTCAATGAAGAAGAACTGGAAAAAATAAAGATTCGCAATCCTGCAGACGTGCTTAATCGGCTGCCGGGGACATATACCCATGACTTCGGGGGTGAAAACGAGCTTACATCCATCAGGGTGCCGACCCATTTTACCAATCCGTATACAGTTATTCTGGTAAACGGTATTCCAAC
>JAFDBU010000293.1 GCA_019313095.1 Deltaproteobacteria bacterium
ATCGAACAGGGTGTGCCGCGACTTGAGGCAGCCAGGAAGGCTACGTCTGAGGTAGCGTATGCCGTCATCGGTTCAACCCTGACAACCCTGGCCGCTTTTTTCCCCATGATTTTCTGGCCCGGGATCATGGGTGAATTCATGAGCTACCTGCCTTTGACGCTCATAGTCACCCTGTCCTCCAGTCTCTTCGTTGCCATGGTCATCAATCCGGCCCTGGCCGCAATTTTTATGAAAATCAAGACCGAAATTGGCAAAGGGCCGTATACAGAGAATAACGAGGCAAAAAGTGCCGAGGAAATTGCCCAGGCCGGCGAAAGCCCGGTCGAAATAAAGGGACCGGTCCTTTCTATTTATGAAAAATCACTGCAGCTGGCCCTAAATCATAAAATCGTCGTGGTGCTCATGGCTTTCTGTTTTCTAGTTCTGCTCGTACAGATCTGGCTCCTGCGGGTCGGGCTGGAAAAACCGGTGGAATTCTTTCCCAACATAGAGCCGAAGGCAATGTACGTGAATCTGGATACACCTGAAGGGGCTGATATTGATTACGTTGATTCAATTGCGCGCCAGGCTGAACTTGCCGTGAACGGGTATGATATTTCAGAGGGCGGCATACCGACTTTAGACCAGTATATGGATTCGTACGAACCGAAGGAGCATGAGAAAAAAAACGGTACCATGTTTTCCGGCCCCAGTGATATCGGCAATATAGAATATATCTATGCCAAGTCAGTCGTAACAGCCGGGCCAGGCATGATGTTTGACCCCAATGCCCCGAATCATGTCGGTATCCAGTTTATTGATCTGGAAGAAAGGATTACGCCCAGTTCAGAATCAATGGAATTGATCCGGAAGCGGGTGACCAACATACCGGGAGCTAAGATCACGGTTGCGGAACAGGAGGAAGGACCGCCGACCGGAGCGCCCGTCAATATAGAAATAGCTGGAGATGATTTTGAGATATTGGGACGTCTTGCCAAAACAGTACGGGAAATGATTGCCAACATACCTTTTATCGTTGATATCAGGGATGATTATGTCGAAGGGACTCCGACGGTGCGGATAAAGCTTGATCGCCAGAAAGCGGCCCTTTTCGGGCTTACCACCGACAACATCGGCACTGCTCTGAAGACCGCTTATAACGGCTTGGAAGTCTCCACCTACCGCGAGGGCGATGAGGATTACGATATCACCGTACAGCTTCCGGAGTCACGACGGAGGGTCACCGATGTCCTGCATGAACTGATGCTGCCTACCCCTTCAGGTAAAATAGTACCCCTGACAACTCTGGCCCGTATCGAGTTTGCAGGCGGACTTGGAGATATAGTCCGCATTAATCACGAGCGGGTGGTGACGGTCAAGGCCAACGTAGATGAAAACAAAATTCCCGGGCCGGTGGCCAGGGCCCAGGCGGAAGAATTGCTGAAGAATTTCCCCATGCCGCCCGGGTACCGTTTTACCTTTACCGGTGAATTCGAATTTCAGCAGGAATCCGAGGACTTCCTGTCAAAGGCCTTTGCCATTGCCCTTTTCCTGATATTCCTGGTGCTCGTGACCCAGTTTAACTCCGTAGCCCAGCCGTTCATCATCATGACAGCAGTTATCCTATCACTGGGAGGGGCTTTCCTGGGATTGACGGTCCTCAACTCGCCGTTTGGCATCATCATGACCGGGGTCGGCGTCATCTCTCTTGCAGGGGTGGTGGTCAATAACGGGATTGTTTTAATTGATTATATTAACAAGCTGCGAAAGCGCGGTTTTAACCTGCGCGAAGCAGTCGTGTCTGCCGGTGCCACCAGGCTGCGACCGGTATTATTAACTGCAGTGACAACGATTTTAGGACTACTGCCCATGGTGACCGGCGTTTCGTATGATTTTCACAAGCTGGCGATCTCGTGGGTCAGTGAATCAAGCCAGTGGTGGAGAAGCATGGCAATTGTGGTCATATTCGGCCTGATGGTCGCCACCTTTCTGACCCTGATCGTGGTACCTGTCCTTTATGTTTTTATCGAGGAAAGTAAGGGCAGACTGGCAACTTTTCGCAACAAAGCGAGATCCTATATTCCGGGCGGTTCGTTTACTCAAAAGTAGACTTGAGAATATTCTCCTCTACTGGGAGAATCCTCTCGCCTGATAAACTGCGGCCGATTCTAGTCCAGTTGTTATCACAATATATATAATGTGGTTTAAACTGTGCCTTGTAACTCATTGCTTTTACATCCTTAATCCAGTAGCCAAGATAAATGAACCTTATTTTTTTCTGCATACAAAAGTCAATAAGATAAAGGATGTTAAAGGTTCCGGGACTTCTTTTTGCTTCTTCAGGATCAAAGTAAAAAAACACAACATTGAGCCAGGCTGGGCTCAAATCCACGATGGCTACCCCGACCAGTTTTGTTCCAACTCTATAACGGAACTCCACGGTATTGGTGATATGATTGAGAAAAAAACCGCTGTAGTAATCCAGAGGCTGGCTGTCACGGCCGGGAAATCTGGCTGCCAGGAACTTATCGAGCAGAGCCAGGTTCTTCTGGCTGCAGGCAAGAGGACCGATCTCAACCGTGATATCCCGGTTCTTTTTCCAGACACGCTTCTGGTTCCGGTTTGGCTTAAATTCCCTCGGGTTAATCCGGATAGGGACACATGCCTTACACTCAGGGCAGCACATATTGTAGATGACATTGCCATTGCGCCGATAACCTGAAGCAAGGTAGACATCCATGATATAATCAGGCATGGTGTCAAAAAGACCCTGGTTGTAGATTGCCTTAAACGGCAGGCCGTAGGGGCATGCAATGGAGGAATGCACGAAATACTGCTGCAGTTCTTCCTGTAAGCTTTTGGCTTTGCGGGTGAGGGTATTATTGTGCTCAGCCATACAATTCAGCTATTTGGTGTCCTGAATAACAGGCTGCTTTTGCAAGCGTTTGTAATAAAAGTTCTGCCCGTATAATACAGATACCGGGTTGTGGCCGGCAACACGGTCTTTTACCACCAGCGTGGTAACCGGTGCCTCGGAATACTTGGTGAACAGGATATCATGTCCGACGCAGAGTCCGACAATGATGTTCAGGTCGGTCCCGGCCCGGTTTAAAAGCCTGGCCTGGGCAACCGGGTTGCAAGCAGGCTCAAAGGTGTCTGGGCGCACCTTTTCTTCCTCTTTCAGCCCAAGCTCCAGTTTGTCAATGGAGCCGCTCTTGCAGCAGACACTTACAGGTATGAAGCCCTGAGCTTCCAGGATGGCAGCCAAACGGTTTGTTTCATCAAGCAGGCCGATACAGGTGGCCATGCCTATCTTTTCGTATCCCATGAGCTTGGCAAAGGCTATGGTGTCCTCAACTCTTGTCCAGCGGGCGTTTATGGCATCGCTTCCCGGAATGGGCTGGTAGCACAGACCCTCAACCTTGGCTGCGACACTGGCCATCCTCGCATCTTCCGCATCGCCCTTATAGAGTTCAAATGCTTCCTTGATGATGTCGCTGTGGTCGCGTGTCGGGCAGTTTCCCA
>JAFDBU010000294.1 GCA_019313095.1 Deltaproteobacteria bacterium
GCCCTCACCTATTTTTGTAAGTACACCCTTGGGTAAGCGTTCTATGAGATCGGTCAGCTGTGCCATTTTCAATATGGATGCCAGCCTGTCTTCCAATATATCAGCATCAAGCACGATATTTTCCTTTACAGTTCCAGGGGTCAGGTAGATCTCCTGCATAACGAGCCCCACCGTGGTGCGCAGCCATTCCGGATCAAGTTCCCGCAGGTCATGGCCGTCAAGCAGGATGCTGCCCTGGTCCGGGTCATACATCCTTTCCAGCAGATTGACAAGCGTTGATTTTCCGGAGCCGGTGGCTCCGACAATAGCTACTGTTTCACCTGGTTCCACCTTCATGGACAGGCTGTGGATAACCGGCTTGTCAGGGTCGTATCCAAAAGTCACATCGCTGAACTCCAGGGTACCACTCACAGACTGGGATCTGAAAGGTCCCGGTAAAACCTTGAGCCTGCTGCGGGTATCCAGAAGCTGAAAAATCCTCTCGGCTGATGCCATGGCCGACTGGACAATGGAATATTTCTGTGACAACTCGCGCAGAGGCTGGAAGAAAAGGCGCATATACGAGATAAAGGCCACCAGGATGCCGATGGTCATCTCACCTCTGAGAATTAGGCCCCCCCCGTACCAGATGATGATGCCTGTCGCCGTTGAGGCAAGGACATCAAGCAGGGGCATGAAAACACCGAATATTTTTATCTGGTGCAGGGTGGCATTAAAATAAGACCGGTTCAGTTTGACAAAATTATCCTCAGTATCCTTTTCCCTCTGGAACAGCTGGATAAGGCTGATCCCGGAAACAGCCTCCTGCAGGTACGCATTTATTCTGGCCAGATTTGTTCGTATCTCCCGAAAGGCATAACGGGCCATCTTGCTGAACCAGAGTGTAGCTGCAAGGATCAGGGGCAGCAGCAGAGTCATGAGCAGGGCAAGTTGCCAGTTAAGCCAGAAAAGCAGGATCAGGATGCCGATAATCCTGATGGCGTCATTAAAAAGGGTGACTATGACAGAAGTGAACATCTCGTGCATGTTCTGGACATCATTAGTCAGCCTGGTGACAAGCTTACCGCTAGGATTTTCATTGAAGAATGCAAGATCAAGCCCCAGCATATGTTTATATATATGCTGGCGCAGCCTGTGCATGACATTCTGACCTGTCCATTCCAGTACAGTTACCTGGAAATAGTTGGCGATGAACCCAGCAATGACCGCAACACCAAAGATCACTGCCAGGGTGGCCAGACCTGAAAATCTCTCTGCTAGAGGAATTTGTGTATTAATGATATAGTCGTCGACCCCCAGCCGCACCAGGTACGGCAGCAGAAGACTTGAGCCGATCACGGCAAAAGAGAGAACTGCGGCCAGGGCCACACCCTGCCAGTAATGTGAAGTATAACTCAGGATCCGACGCCACAGATTTATATCCGTGACCTCTCCCAGTTTATCTTCCTCAAAATAACCGTAACCGTATTGCATTTTTATTTATTAGGTTTGTAGGAATCAAGGGTTCAAAGTTTCTAGGGTCCAAGGGTTCAAGGGTTTAAGAGATTGAGAATTTAAGGTGACACGGTATGGTCGGGGGCTAGATATTTTTTCTTATCACTCCATTACCCAAGTATTGAAGTTACGTTGTCATGATAAAGTTTTTCCCCTTGAGACCTCGCCCCCTAGAACCCCTGACCCCTCTCTTTTACACTTTCCCCAACCTGTTTGTCTGGTATTCATAAATAGTTGCATAGAACCGGCTTTTCCGGAGCAGCTGTTCATGATCACCCTGTGATGCTATTTTTCCCCGGTCCATGACAATAAGCCTATCTGCCTGGGCCAAAGGCGCCAAACGGTGAGATACAATAATGCAGATCCTGTCCCTGACGAACGGCTGCATAGCACCTATGATTTGATGTTCGGTCTCCATATCGACTGCCGACAGGCCGTCATCAATGATAAGAACCTGCCTGTCGGACAAAAGCGCCCGTGCCAGTGCAATTCGCTGCCGCTGACCGCCGGAGAGCTTTACCCCCCTCTCTCCTATCCGGGTATCATAGCCTTCCGGTAAAGCAAGAATTTCATCATGTATCGCTGCAGCTCGTGCCACCGTTTCGATCTCCTCCCGGTTGGCATCCGGTTTCCCCATGCTTATATTGTCCCGCACAGTATCAGAGAAAACTGTCACATCTTGGGGCACCAGCGCAATTCTTCTGCGCACTTCCGCAAGGTCAAGCTTGTTTACATCAATGATATTCCAGAAAAGGGTATCATTCTCAACCGGATAGAGCCTGGCGAGAAGATGGGACAAAGTTGTTTTGCCGGACCCGGTTCTCCCCACAATTCCGAGGATGCCCCAATTGATCTCCAGCGATATATCCTGCAGGATCGCATCATTCTGATCGGGGTAAGTAAAGGTAAGATTTCTGACAACAATGGAGTTTAATTTTTCAGGGACCTGAACCGGCTCGGATGGTGAAATGATAACCGGCTGCTCGTCAAGCACGTTCTTAATGCGCTGTAAAGATGTGACGCCCCGCTGAAAAAGATTTGTCACCCATCCCAGTGCCATCATCGGCCAGGTAAGCATGAACAGGTAGGAGGTAAAGGCGACAAAATCACCGATGGTTATGCTGCCTTGTATAGTTAAGCGGCCGCCGAATAACAGGACGAGTAACATACTGGTATTTGCGATAAATCCCGAAACCGGGAACAGCGTCCCCTGCACCTTTGCCAGCCGCAGGTTGTCCTGCACATATTCACGCCCCATTACATCAAACCTTTTGGTCTGATTTTTTTCCATGGTATACGCTTTGATCATGCGTATGGAATTTATTGAGGTCCTGACGAACTGCGTCAGTCTGGAAAATTGTTCCTGCACCTTTTTAAAATAACGGTGCAGCCGCCTAGAAAGAAAACGGGTGAGCAGAGCAAGGACGGGCATGGGCACGATGGCAATCAGAGTCAGGCCGGGATGAATGTAGGCCATGAAGGATAAGGCGGCAACTGACAGAACAAGGGCATCGGCAAAGGCAACCAGCCCCATACCGCCAGCGAGCTGAACAGCTGCCAGATCATTAGTGGCCAGAGCCATAATTTCGCCGGTTGTGCGCCGCTGAAAAAAAACACGATCCAGAGTCAGGAGGTGGGAAAAAAGCCAGTTGCGTAAATCCTTTTCCAGGTGACGGGAAAAACCGAGGATCATGAAGCGCCAGCCAAAGCGAAATATTGCAATGAATAATGCCAGACCAACTATCATAAAGCCGTACTGCATAAGGACCTCGGAAGAGGCGCCTGCCTGCTGCAAACCATCGATTGCATGCTTGATTATCCTCGGAATAACCAGCTGCAGACCATTGACTGCCAGAAGAGACAGAAAACCGATAAAAAGCTGCCAGCGGTATTGTTTAAAAAAAGGCAGGACAAGGCTGAGTGTCTGCCAGGAATTATCAGATCCGCTGCTTAATTTAGGTTCACCTGCTGCACGCATAATTTTTTTTATCGTAAAGGATAGCGGGGCACAATTTTCTTTCTGAGTGCTGTCTTTTCATACTTTTCTGCCGGATAACCGAGTGCTATAGCCGCATATACTGATTCATCGTCCGGAAGCTGCAGCATCCTTCTGATCTGCTTATCCCTTTTAATGGCCTCAACCGCAAAACCTATCATACAGGACCCGAGACCGAGACAGTGTGCAGCTAGCAGGATGTTCTGACTTGCCAGAAGCGCATCCTCCATGGGTGAACTCGCGTTTTTATTGCCACCCACCAGAATGACTGCAACTGCTCCATGAAACAGGGTATCGACCCTGTCCCTGTTCCAGAGGTCAAGACCTTCCTCAACTGTCTGAAAGTAGCGGTGATAGTAAGTGCCCAGTGCATCCCCCCCAAAGATTTTTGAAAAAAAACGGAGCCACGGTTTTTCTGCCTTTCTGTTTAAACCATGATAAAATCGGGCTGTCTGCTCACCAAGACTTTCAACCTCTCTACGGCTTGCCAGGACTGTATAGGTCCAGAGCTGCGAATTGGTACCTGATGGAGCGGTGGTACCGATCTTCACCAGATCTTCAAGGACAGAGCGTTCAATTTCCCTGTATTCATAATTGCGGCATGAACGCCTGGAAAGCATTAACCGTACGAGTTGCCCGGTATCACATGCTCCGGGCTTAAGCCAACAGGGATCGAACGACGTGGATGCCAGGGTAAAAGGATGCTCCAGGGCTTCCACCCGGACTGCATCAACCGGGCAAACTGCTTCGCAGTGACCGCAGGCCAATGAATATGTCCCCGTCACCTCCGCCTTGCCATTTATCATAGTAATTGTTTTGGCAGGACATACTCTGACACAGAGTCCGCAGCCAACACAGGTTTCCTTATCTATAATCGTAGTAACTGGTTTCTGCATGAATCAGGGAAGAAATATTTGGAGCTCTCCGCGGCAGGTAAGTGAAGACTTCGAGCTGCGGGGGATACTTTCGCTGCTGCTCCTGCTCAGCAGCAAGAGGAGCAAAAAACTACAGCGGATGGTATCTCTTTTAAGCAAGCACGATTCAGGCTAATCCTTCAACCTCTTTGAGGATCTCAACCCGCTTTACATGTTTCATAATATTTTCTTTCAGGTTAGAAGAAAGCCGGCTCAAAAACTGAACACCCATGCCGACTTTCTCAACTTTAGGTGACCTGTCTACCCAGATGACAACTGCCATGACCTCAGCCTCATAATATTTCTCAACCGGGAAAACCAGCCTTACCTTGGTTCCCGGATCAGGCGGATCGGGTGCACACAGAAACATTCCCCCAAGAGATATGTTTTTGCTGAAAGACAGGACATAATCTCCTTCATGTATATAATGAACCTGAAATTCTACCGGCACCCTGTCTTCAATTCTGAGGTTTTCATTCGACATTTTTTCCCCGAATCATTCAATGATTTTTGCTGTTAAAAAGATATTCTCTTCTGTGTCAGTTTACTTTCTGGCTCAGATAAAACTATTATCTCAAAATTATACGTAAAATTTTCTCATACACCAATTGACATTTTCATAACAAAAATCTGAATGACATTTCACTATTAAACTATGTCGATCGGTTTTTTTATGTGATCATGATTTCCGGGCAACACTTTACTTTTTCTGATTACTCTTTTTTTATTAAATCATTTTGGGTACATTAACCATAATTACCTTATTAAATTACCAGGTGGGAACAGGTTCTAAACTATTATTTCTTTACCGGACTCTTAATTATGAATGGCCCATCAGGCAGGCTCAACAACTATACGGCACTGTTCGTATCTCTTCTTATGATCGCTTTGTCCTCGTGCAGCGCCATAAACCCTTTGCCGCCCGAGGTCAACCTCATGCGGCTAGACGTTCAGGAAGTAACATTAAGCCATGTCAACCTCCTGGCTGATTTAAGGGTGTTTAATCCAAACGAGGCAGGACTTACTGTTCAGGGAGTGGATTACACTTTAAAGATAGAAGGTATTGAGATATTTTCGGGCAAAAGCCGGATGCGCCAAATCATTGCCCCCCGGGAATACAGCCATCTCCCCCTGCGTCTCTCAAGCGCTCACTGGGACATAATCCAGCTGTTGAACAAACTTCCGAACACTTCTGAAGTTGCCTTTGCCATGCAGGGTTCCATCCTGGTGGGAGGAAACCGCCTCCTTGCCCAACGTTTTTCATTTGACAAACAGGGTATCATCCCATTCCAAAAGACAGGCCTGTAAGCCCCCGAACTGTTAACTTACATTATCTTAACGTTAACTTGCTAACAGGTTAACATATATTTTGGCTTAACATAGATCATCACACCAATAAGATTCCAGAAAAAAAGAAAAATATATAGACCTTATGGAGCACGATTTTTCCCTGCTGAAAATATTTATTTTTTATAATATCAGTTAGTTAGTTTTCTCAAAA
>JAFDBU010000295.1 GCA_019313095.1 Deltaproteobacteria bacterium
GACAAGCTTCTGGGTATACTGAATCGTCTGCAGGGAGACAGGGTTAACAAAATTCTTTTCAAATTGTGTTATAGCTCCTCTGTCAATGTGCGCCGTAAAGCGATCAGGGAGTTGGCTGGCAGGGATCCCAAATACGTCATAAAGCTGTTTTCACTGGTTGATGACCCGAGCAAAGAAGTACGCGCCAGTATCATTGAAGCTTTAGCAAAACAGAAATCCATTGCGCTTGAAAACATGCTGTTGAACTATTTGAGGGGAAATTACGCCCAAAAGGATTCAGCCCATATTCTTGCCTGTTATAAGGCCCTTGGCCGCTGTGGATCCAAAGGGGCTGTCCCGTTCCTGAGCAGAATACTCCTGAGCCGGGGATGGAACAGTTTTATAGGTTCAGGAAAGTCGTCTTTCCGGGAAGGGGCAGCAATTGCTCTGGCATTACTCGATACTCCGGAAGCAGGGGATGTGCTCAAGAAGGCTTCAAAGAGCAGATACAAGGTGATCAGGAAAGCTTTTGATCGGGCAAAGACTGTAAGAGATGTCGCTGGTGAAAACATCGATGGCTAATGCTGCAAAATACAGATCCTATTCACAGTTTGAAGAACTGCTGCACAACTTCTACAGCCTGAGTCAGACAGCAAGAATCTATAGTGATACCCATACGCTGGTTACAGATGGAATTGAGAAATTTTCCATAGCCATAAACAGCTGCATGGTGAATGAATCATTGACGTTTAAAATCTCCAATGACCAGTTGTTTGTTGATGACGAAAAGCTCCCATACAACAGAACCACAAAGAATCTTTTTGATAACATTATAAGTTATTTTGATGCCCGGGGCCTGGAAGGAGTGCGTTTGCTTGAAGCTGTCAAACATGCTTCTGCAAAGGAGATCCTGGCTTTCATGCGGTTGCTTGACAGTTCCGGACAAAAGCCGGAACCTCTCATCTGGCTCATAAACGGCCTTACTGTAGAAAATATAAAATGGGTTGAACTGATCAGGAAATCAGAAATCCTCCAGGGCGATTGGGAATCCTCCTACAAGGACAAGGCAGAACGGAGGGAAAGGGCTTTAAGAGACTATACTTATGCCAAGGCCTCCATCGAAGAAGTTGCCCAGAAGATTAAAGACAGGAAAAGAGAGGTTGGTATTCGGAAAACTGTACGGGTAGTGCAGGACATAGTGACAAATCTTATCGAGGATGATGAAGTTTATTCTGCCATCAGCACACTTCGTGTATTTGACGACTACACCTTCACACATTCGGTAAATGTTGCCATGTTATCCATGTGCATCGGCAGGCGTATCAACCTCTCACGCCGTAACCTGGTGAATCTTGGCATATGTGCTCTTTTCCATGACCTTGGAAAAATTGAGATCCCCTACGAAGTTCTGCATAAAAAGGATGAGTTGGATGCTAGTGAGCTAAGATTGATTGAAGAGCATTCACTGTACAGTGCCAGACTGCTGTTGATACTCAAGGCCTCCCCTGACAGCAAGGCCAGAATCCTAGTGCCGATGTTTGAGCATCATCTGAAATATGACCTGTCAGGGTATCCCCGTACCGACTGGAAAAATCCGTTAACCCTTTTTGGAAAAATTATTTCCACTGCAGATAAATATGATACCTTAACATCTTCGCGGTCCTACCGGAAGTCTCTGCTGAGTCCGGACCGCGCCCTGGGTTATATGTTTGATCGTGCCGGTAGGGACTTTGATCCCACCATCATCAAAGTTTTCATCAATATTCTCGGGGTATACCCGGTCGGTACTTTGTTAAAAATTGACACAGGCGAACTGGCCTTGGTTGTCAGTTCGCCAAGCAGGGAATTTTCCAAAAGGCCATTTGTATGCACCCTGGAGAAAGAGGCTCATGGCACCTATAAGAAAAAGGAAATAGTTAACCTGGACGAACGCGACACCGAAACAGGGAACTATGTCAGGGAAATCGTCGAGACCTATCATCCTTCAATTCTCGGTATCCAGCCAGTAAAATATATTTTTTCCAGTTAACTATGTGATTGAATGAGGTGTATAAAACCTGACTTGAGGGCTGAGACAGTCAGATCTCAACCTTTGATGCCGTAATAGATCCTTGTCTATTTTCAATCTCCTCCTGAAATGATGTTGAGCTGCATAAGAGACTCCACAACGGTTTCCTTCATACGTCTTATGTTGTACTTGATTGATTCCTCGTAAAGATTTTTGTCTATTTCCCACCTCTCCCTGAAATGGTAGAGAGCCGCAGAAGAAATTCCTCCCAGTTCATTCTTCATCCTTTCACGTGCTACCGAGCGGTAGAATTCCTCGGTTTTTTTGAAAAGCTCCAGGGGAGTCTCAAACTCGTGCATGCCGGCCTCCTGGAATTCCATGAAAAGCAGAGGCAGTTTTTCCAGGTAATTTTTGTCTGCCATCTGGGCGACAAGATCGGCGGTTCCAATAACCTTGCCCAAGGTTCTAACTTCTTCAGAGCTGAACGGTATATCAGCAATGGGTGAGAAGAGCTCTGTGCACCTGATCATATGGCCGCAGTCGCGGATGTCATCCTGCGAAAAACCTTTTTTAGCCAGATATTTTTCCATAAGGGCTATTGAGCGATCCTCGTGACAGACGGTATACCGGGCCCCGGTACCCTCCACTTCTTCCCTGGTCTGGATCAGACCCGTATCATGAAAAAATGCCCCGATCAGACATAGCTGAACAAGCCCTGGGGAGAAAACCTGTCCCTGGATAAGCAAACCATGGATGAGCCTTACAGCAGCAAGGGCGGTTGAACTGGTATGCTCCAGGTTATGATATTTTGTATTGCTGGGCTTGTATCCAGGAAATTCACCATTGAAGAGTCGGATGATATCCTGGTATATCATTTCTATTGGCGACCGATCCTGGGAAGGGTCGACTAGGAATAGGATATTTTTTATCTCAGCCAGGGTTTCAGCAGGAGAGTTGGTATCTGTCAGCTCATAAAGTCTGTTGTTGTCTCTATTCATTAACTCAATCCCTTCAGACGTGCAGGGTGCAGGTCGGCATCCGACTTTAACCCTGGGGATGCAGATTTATATTCTTCTGTATTCTTAACCTCATGCAGGAGCAGTTCTGGTGCTGACTTGTCTGACTTAACAGTGAATCCGGCATCAATGATCATCTTCAGGGTATCCTTTCTGCTTTTTCCTTTGGTATTGAGATAACCGTCCATAAAGAGTGAATTTGCGGGATAAAGGCTCATGACTTCCAGTGAGCGCAGATGATACTCCCTGCCTGCTGCCACGCGTATCTCAGCCTGCGGGTTAAGGAAACGGAAAAGACAGAGAATTTTGAGACAATACTGGGGAGAGAGGTTTTGCGGTTCTCCCAGCCTGTTACCTGTAATGGGCAGCAGGAAATTAACTGGTATGGATTTTGCTTCCAGTTCATGTAACATCAAGGCCAATTCAACAAGTTCTGCAGGCGTTTCACACATACCTGCAATGATGCCTGAGCAAACTTCCAGGCCTGCACAACGTGCAGCTTTCAAAGTGTTGAGCCGGTCTGCAAAGCTGTGCGTGTTACAGATTTTTTTGTATCGGGTAGCAGAAGTGTTAAGGTTATGGTTTAAACGGTCCAGTCCTGCCTCTTTGAGAAGGATGGTGCTGCTCTCATCCATGATGCCGGCCGAGACGCAGACTTCAATGGGATATAGTGCCTTGATGGTCCTGACCAGGTTGGCGATACGTTCGGCTCTCTGCCTGTTCGGCCTTTTGCCGGCATATACCATACAGTATCGGTGGGCACCGGCATCATAAGCCTGTTGGGCTTCTGTAATTATTTCCTCGTCGCTCTTTTCAGTATAGGCAGCTATCTCGGCAGAACTGCTTTTTGACTGGGGACAGTAGTTGCAGTCTTCTGAGCAGAGACCGTTGCTTACGTTGTTTATGATGTGAATGGTCACTTCCCGTTTGTGAAAATACTTGCGGACCTGAAAGGCAGCATCCAGCAGTGGCAGAAGTTCAATGCTATTGTCAGTCAGCAGCTGCAGGCAGGTATCAGTCCCTATTAGTTTGCCGGTTATACTTGACTCTGCAAGCGTTTGGTACCATTGTTTAGTCATAATCATGTAGTTCTATACGTATTAATTTTTTTATACATTTAAAGAAAATGATTCGTTTTATAGTTTTTGGTGTATTCTATTTATATATTCATTTGTCAACAATTGAGCAACTATTGCTGGCTATTGCGTCTTAAATTATGGTTTCGGCATTCCGGAGATATCACACTAAATAAATTTTTAGCATAATGGGGAAGGAAAGCATGGCGGAACATTCAGTCATTATTCTTAAACCGTATCCCATGGAAATCGGCCAGAAAATTCATATAGAGGGCGGTCCCAGAAGCGGCGACTGGGAAGTGATCGGGCTCAATGAGCGCAAGGTCAAGCTTCGTTGTCCGGTCAGTCTCAGGGAGTTCGAGTGGGATCGTTTCTGTTACTTTGCAGAAGAACAACAGCATAGGAAATGGCCCGGGAAGGATTGACGGTCATCCTAAAATATATGATGAAATTATTTCAGGGAGGTCAGGATGGAAAAGTTATCACTTAATTATCATTTGAGGCTGCAGGAGATGTGCGACTGTTATATGGAAACTGATTATTTACCTGTCATGCAGGGTATGGCAGGAGCAGAATCAAAAGATCCGGAGGAGGATGCCATAAAGTATCTTGCCTTGGCAATAATGTTTGCCATCACTGAAAAAGCAAAAACAATAACTTTTAAAAAGAAGGGTGAGGAGCTTACGGCCAAGATCAAGAACGGTGGAAAACGGGTGTTGCCTGTTCCATCAGCAGCAGTTTTAGACAAGGTATTTGAGATCATGAGAACCATCCTCCATATCGAAGAGGATAAGGGCGAGATGGAATTTTCCCTGGGATTACGTTCAGGTGAGGTTAATGTCAAGGTCAAGGTGGCAAGGGAAGACGGCAGGCAGACCCTGAAAATCAAATTTTCGCAAAAGTGAACCTAGTCGGCCCCTTACGAACAAAAGCCGATTTCATTCTGGCATCGGCATCTCCCAGACGCAGAACCCTGCTGCAGAATCTCGGCCTTGATTTTGAAATTTTTGAAGCCCGGATCGAGGAAAGGCCTGAGCCGGGGGAAACCCCGCAGGAATTTGTCCTGCGAGCCGCCTGTGATAAAACATCGGTTATATCTGCTCGGAATCCGGCCAGTTGGGTTCTGGGGGCTGACACTGTGGTGGTGCACGGGAACAGGATTCTTGGCAAGCCGAAAAATTCTGCGGAAGCACTGCAGGTGCTTCTGTCTCTCTCTGGCCGGAGGCATCTGGTCCATACCGGTTTCAGTTTGAAAAATGAAGAAGAACAGGCGTTGGTCAGCCGGGTTGTGACAACGGAAGTGAGTTTTTTCCATTTTACCCGGGAGTTAGCAGCTGCATACGTGGCCACAGGCGAACCCCTAGACAAGGCAGGCGCCTATGGGATCCAGGGGATTGGCGGTTTTCTGGTTGAAAAGATCAACGGCTCTTTCAGTAACGTGGTCGGACTCCCCCTTGTAGAAGTAATAAAGGAACTGCTGCATTTTAAGGTTGTGGTGACGGGGCAGTAGTAACCGGAATAGAGCAATAGCAGAGAACATTTACCCAATTTTAAGGGCAGTTAGAGGTTTTCCGCCACTGTTCCAGAGCCGCAAGGGCCCTTTCAGCATATTTTTCGCCGCGAAATCGTTTGGGTGTTTTCTGCTGCAGTTTCGGAAAGAGTCCAAAATTGATATTGGATGGCTGGAACTTTCTGGGATCTGTTGCAGTAAGGTGCTTGATCAAGGCCCCGAGTGCTGTTTCAGGAGGCGGCACAACCGGTTTTTTACCTGCAGTGATTCGGGCGCCGTTTAAGCCGGCCAGCAATCCTATGGCTATTGATTCAACATAGCCTTCTACGCCTGATAGCTGCCCGGCCAGTAAAATATCAGGCCGTTTTTTCATCTGCAGACTGGGCAGCAGCAGCTCAGGGCCGCAGATGAAGGTATTGCGGTGTATAGAGCCGAGCCGGGTAAATTCAGCCTGTTCCATACCTGGAATCATCCTGAAAATTCTTTTCTGTTCAGGATAGGTAAGCTTGGTCTGGAAGCCGACCATGTTATACAGGGTTCCCTCCCTGTTCTCCATGCGGAGTTGGACGACGGCATATGCTTCCCTGCCGGTTCGGGGATCAATGAGACCAACCGGTTTCATGGGGCCGAACCGCAGGGTATCAGGCCCGCGTTCCAGCATGACCTCAACCGGCAGACATCCTTCGAAGTATTTTTGCTCCTCAAAGCTTTTCAGGGGCACCTTTTGGGCCCCGGCAAGTTCATGTATGAAATTCTCATACTGGGATTTGTCCATGGGACAGTTGAGATAATCACCCGGGCCTTCGTCATAGCGGGAAGCCTGAAAGACTATATTTGTATTCAGTGATTCCGCCTCAACAATTGGCGCTATGGCGTCATAGAATGCCAGGTGTTCTTGCCCGGTAAGCTGACCAATAGATGCTGCCAGCGCATCAGAGGTGAGGGGCCCTGTGGCAATTATGGCGCTAACATTGCCAGAAGAGGGGGCGGGCAGTTCCCTGACTTCCTGTCGCACGACTGTTATGCGGTCATTGCTGTCAATTTTGTGGGTGATGAATCGGGCGAATTTTTCGCGGTCTACGGCCAGTGCCTTCCCGGCAGGCACCCTTGTCTGCTCTGCAGCCTCCATGAGGAGAGAGCCCATGAACCGCATCTCTTGTTTCAGAAGGCCAACTGCCGAAGTTACAGCATCAGAGCGCAGCGAGTTGCTGCAGACCAGTTCCCCCAGGAGCGGAGAATGATGGGCCGGACTGAATGCCAGTGGTTTCATTTCATAGAGATCAACCTGGCATCCCAGCCCGGCAGCCTGCCAGGCCGCCTCGCTTCCTGCTAGTCCCCCGCCGATGACTGCCAATTGTCTGTTGTGTGAGTCCATGATTTGTCAGGAATTACCCGGATATTTATCACAGTTCCAGGTCAAACGCTGATATAGTTTCAGAAGTTTATATTGCTGGAAATTCTTTTATTTTCCTGGAAGAAAGTCTCTTTTCTTTTTGCAACTATGAAAAGGAAGATTCCAACTGCTTGGCCAGCGGTCGGAACTGCAGACTGTAGAACATCTCCAGATACCTTTTAGCCTCCATACGCTCCAGGTTCGAGACATAACGCCAGAAGCCGTAGATGCGGGCAAATGTCATCATGCGTTCGGCGTACAGTTTCCAGGTGTATTTCTCATGGACACGTTTTAGTCCGCCCCGTGCTATTGTATGCCAGTATTCGGGCTCATCTTCGCAACGGTTGAAAAAGTCGGCAAGCTGCTTGGCGATAGAGTCCTCATCGTTCGGGTCAATATGGAAACCTGAAATTCCGTGTTCAATAATCTCCATAGGCCCGCCAAAGCAGGTCGCAAATGTCGGTAGTCCTGATACCATAGCCTCGATGACTGTCAGTCCGAAGGCTTCGAAAAGGGCGGGCTGTACAAAGACACCCCTACGGTCGGCAATGCAGCGGTAAATTTCCCCGGTTATCTGTTTGTTCAGATGCATTCCAAGCCAGCGGACATTCTGCTCAAGATTGTACGTTTCAAATAAATGATGCATTAGGTAAATCTGGTCTACCTCCTCTGCATCTTTTGAGTCTTCAGGATTGATGTGGCCACCTATTACCAGGAGATTTGCTCTCCCCTGCAGGCCCGGATTCGTACCGAAAAGACGGACAAGTCCAGTAAGATTTTTTATCCTGTCTAAGCGGGCCATGGTCAAGATAGTTGGCTTTGATCTGTCTGTAAGGATTCCACGGCTCTCATCGTGCCTCGGACCACCGTATATCAGGTTGTTAATTTCATCGTGCAGATGGCGGAAACGGTCCTCCCTGTTCTCGGCCGGAAAATATATGACCGGGTCGGCACCAGGTGACACAATGTTGAATTTCGGATCATAAACGTCGATACCATGGATAACCCGGTAAAGATTGGGCATGGTAAATGTCATGTAGCTCTCGTACTGCCCTGGATTTTCCTCTGTCCCAGCTATTTCCTGGTAAGTGCTGGTGATTATGAAGTCTGCAGAGTTCATGGCGATGATATCAGCTGTGAACTGGCAGGAGAAATGATAGTTGGGCTCGTTGTCCTGCCAGTAAAGATCCGAATAGAGATATTTTGCCTTTTCCAGGGCATGGGCTATGTTGCACTGGGTAACACCGAGCTTGTGCGAAATGAGTGTTGCGACCAGGTTGCCGTCGGAATAGTTGCCAACAATGAGGTCTGGTCTACCGTCAAGTTCGGTAAGGAGTTCCCGTCCAGCATCCACGGCAAAACGCTCCAGGTAAGGCCATATTTCAAATCGTGATATCCAGTGGTGAATAACATCTCCATTTTTTGAGCGGAATGGTACCCGTAGAATATAACTGTTCAGGGTGCGGGAAATAGTTTCAATGCGTTCATGACAGTTTGTACCTTCCGACTCAGGAATAAGCCTTGTGAGAACTATGATTCTCGGGTCTATGTCAACCAGGCCCTGTTCATAGAGCCGGTCGCGCATTTCCTTCTCCAGGGCCCTCACCTGGTCAAGAATATAAACGACCTGGCCGCCGGTATCCGGCCGGCCGAGGAC